>JAIWOG010000027.1 GCA_020217035.1 Magnetospirillum sp.
ATGCCGGCTTTTTGCGCTTCGCGACCGATATTCACCTGGATCAGGCAACGCGGTGCCTTGCCGCAACGCTGGATTTCGTCGGCGACAGCGCGGGCCAGCTTGGGACGGTCGATGGTTTCGATGACGTCGAACAAAGCCACCGCGTCGCGCACCTTGTTGGTCTGCAAGGGGCCGATCAGATGCAGTTCGACATCGGCGAACTCGGTCCGCAAAGCCGGCCATTTCGCCTTGGCTTCCTGCACCCGGTTCTCGCCGAACACCCGCAACCCGGCTTGCAGGAACGGGCGGATGGTGTCCGCATCGTGGGTCTTCGACACCGCCACCAAGGTGGTGGAGCCCTGGACCCGGCCCGAATCGGCCTCGGCCCGGTCGATGGCGGCCCGGATGGCGGCGATGGCGGCGGCGGCCTCGGACATGGCGGCGAACTCCTGTACAATCGGGGCATGACCCTAGCAAAGCCCGGCCACAGCGACAACCTCCCCCCCTTGCCACGCTTGTGGCTGGTGACCGACGCACTGCGCCTGCCCGATCCCCTGGCCGCCATCAACCGGCTGCCGGCGGGCAGCGGCGTGCTGTTCCGACATCACGGCTGGCCAAGACGTGCCGAAATGGCGCACGCGGTGGCGCGTCTGTGCCGGGTGAAGCGACTGGTTCTGCTGGTCGCCAACGACTGGCGGCTGGCGGCGCAAGTGGGCGCCGCTGGCGTGCATCTGGCGGAAGGACTGGCCCGCTCGGGCCGGGTCGGACCGTGCTTGGGCTGGGTGCGCCGCGGCCGCATCTTGTCGGTGGCGGCGCATTCCGCCCAAGCGCTGCACGCTGCGCGGACCATCGGGGCCGATTTTTGCCTGGTATCGCAAGCCTTCGCCAGCCGCTCGCATCCTGGCCGTGCGCCGCTGGGCGCCAGCCGCTTCGCCACTTTGGCCCGAAACTGCACGATCCCCGTCGTCGCCCTGGGCGGCATGAACCATCGCACCTGGAAACGCCTGCCGCCGGGTTGCGCTCATGGCTGGGCCGCCATCGACGGCTTGGCCTGATCCGCAAAGAAAAGGGGCGGCCCCAAGGCCGCCCCTTCCCAAAACAGATCCTTGCGGTTCGATTAAAACTGCAGGGACAGACCGGTCATGACGGCCCAACCTTCGTTGTGGTTGTTGTCGGCAGTGGTGGTCTTGGCCGATTCGTCGTCGTATTCGGCATGGCCGATGGTGGCCAGCAGGTCGACGCCGGCGCCCAGGTTGTACTTGCCCGACACCTGGTAGACTTCGAAGGTGTCTTCGCCACGGGTGGTGATGCTGCCGTTGGCGGTGGAGCGGAAGTAGTAGACGCCGACGGCCCACGGGCCGGTTTCGTACATCAGGCCCAGATCCCAGGCGTCGCCGGAAGCGGTGTTGTCGTTGGTGACGCTGTTGACGCCGCCAGCGGCGTTCTGGTTGACGATGCGGTACGAACCACCCAGGGTGAAGCCGGAATAAGCCAGCTGGGTGCCGAACGAGTATTCGTTCGAACGGCTGGTGGCCTGGGCCAAGTCATAAGACACCCAACCGGCCGAAGCCTTGACGCCGACGCCGGCGACGGTACCGGCATACATGGCGGCGACGCCATAGATTTCAGCCGCGGCGCTGGTGGTCTGACCATTGGTCTGGTTGAAGACGTTCTGGTTGTCTTCGGCGGCGTTCGGGACATAGGAACCACCGACGGTGAAGCCGTAGAAGGACGGCGCCACATAGGTGATCTTGTCGGCTTCGGCGTCGGTGTCGATTTCGGTGGTCACGCGGGCGGTGACGTTCGAGGGACGAGCGATGGCCAGGCCGCCGGTCAGGATGCCGTCGGCGCCAACGTTGCCGGCCGCGTCGGGGGCCATGGTGTGCATCAGCACGGTGCCGTTGGATTCGGTGCCGACGATGACCTTACCGAAGCCACCCGAAACATACACATAGGACTTGTCGATCTGGTCGCCGCCGCCAGCGGAATCGGTGTTGCCACCAGCTTCCAGCTCGATGTTGATGCCGACTTCCAGGCCGTTGTCCAGCTTGGTCGAGCCCGAGAACCAAATCTCGTTGTCGCCCTTGACGTCGACCGAGCTGGCCGAACCCTGGCCGACAGTGCCGTTGCTGGTGGCGGCTTCGAAGCTGTCGTCCTGCCAGGCGCCGACAACCCACCACTTGGAATAGCCGCCCAGGCCCAACTTGATCTTTTCAGAGGCAGTGGCCGAACCGGCGGTGATCATGCCAGCGGCAACCAGCGCGGTGCTGGCGACGAGAATCTTCTTCATGCTTGTCCCTCAATCTTCAGTATGACCGAAATTTCAGCAGCGCTTCGTCCGCCTAATTTCAAGGCATGCTATTGCAGCGCGGCGGCAGGGGTCAATGTGTTGAATCGCCTTGCTGTCACAATGGGGGCGCGTTGTGGCAAAAGCGCAACATTGCAACATCACGAAACTATTTCAGCCAAAAGAAAAGGGGCGGCCCAAAGGCCGCCCCTTCCCTAACCAAGTCCCTGAAGTTCGATTAGAACTGCAGCGACAGACCGGTCATGACGGTCCAACCTTCGTTGTGGTTGTTGTCGGCATTGGTGGTCTTGGCCGATTCGTCGTCGTACTCGATGTGGCCGATGGAGGCCAGGACGTCGACGCCAGCGCCCATGTTGTACTTACCGGACAACTGGTAGGCGGTGATTTCGTCTTCGCCGACGCCGGTCCCGGCGGTGGTGCTGCCGTTGACCTTCGAGTTGAAGTAAGCCAGCGACACGGCATACGGGCCGGTGGCGTACTGCAGACCGATATCCCAGCCATAGCCGGAAGCGGTGGTCGGGTTGGTGACGCTGTTGACGCCGCCCGAGGCGTTCTGGTTCACGTCGCGATACGAACCGCCCAGGGTGAAGCCAGCGTAGGACAGCTGGGTACCGAAAGCGTATTCGTTCGAGCGCGAGGTGCCCTGAGCGATGTCATAAGTGACCCAACCGGCCGACACCTTGACGCCGACGCCACCGAAGGTGTTGGCGTACAGAGCGCCGACGCCGTAGATTTCCGAAGCGGCCGGAGCGGTCTGACCAGTGGTCTGGTTGAAGACGTTCTGGTTGTCTTCGTTGGCGTTCGGGACGTAGGTGGCACCCAGGGTCAGGCCGTAGAAGGCCGGAGCGACATAGGTGATCTTGTCGGCGTCGCCGTCGGTGATGATGGCGGTGGTGTTGCCGTTCGGCAGGGAAGTGACGTTCGAGGGCTTGGCGATGGCCAGGTTGCCCATCATCACGCCGCCTTCGTTCCAGTTGCCAGCGGCATCCGGAGCGGTGACGTGCAGCAGGTAGGTGCCGTTGTTTTCGGTACCGACGATGACCTTACCGAAGCCGCCTTCGACCCAGACGTAGGATTCGTCGATGGTGTCGCCGCTGACGGTGTCGGTGGTGCCACCAGCGCGCAGCTGCATGTCGATGCCGACCTTCAGGCCGTTGTCCAGGGTGGTCGAGCCACCGAACCAGACTTCGTTTTCACCCTTGACGTCGACCGAGCTGGCCGAACCCTGGCCGTCACCGGCAGCGGTGCTGGTGGCGGATTCGAACGAATCGTCCTGCCAGGCGCCGACGACCCACCACTTGGAATAGCCGCCCAGGTTCAGCTTGATCTTTTCCGAAGCGGCGGCCGAACCGGCGGTGATCATGCCGGCGGCGACCAGCGCGGTGCTGGCAACGAGAATCTTCTTCATGTGAACTCCTCTCTATGTAACTCGCGGAACCGGCCGACATTGACCGGCCACGACATTCCATATGAACGAACGTGGAGCATAGGGCCATGGCTCCCCCTTGACCGTCAAGGTTTAGGAAGACATGGTTGTGACGTTGCATCCCCACTGTGTTCTTCATGCAACACTTTTGCTCGCGGGTGCGAAATGATGTAGCTTGGACAAAGTCGCTATTTTCGGATCCTCCCATGCCCGCCGCCCCGTCGCCCCGCGTTGTCCTGGCCTATCGATCCCTGGAGGCGGGACGGTTCGCCGAAGCGGAAAACCAGTTCCGCCAGGCCCTGCTGTTGCAACCCGCCGATCCCGCGGCCCTGAGCGGCATGGGCATGACCTTGCTGCGCCAGGACAAGAAGCCCGAGGCCCGCCCCTTCCTGGAACGCGCCGCCGCCGCCCTGCCCAAGGATGCCGGCAGCGCCGCCAACCTGGGGGCGCTGCTGATCGAGTTGGGCGACCACGCGGCGGCGGAAGGCCACCTGCGCCGCGCCACCCGTCTGGCCCCGTCCTTGGCGGCGGCGTGGAACAACCTGGGACGGGTTCTGATGCACCTGGACCGGCTGGACGAAGCCGAGACGGTACTGCGCAAGGGATTGTCCCTCGCCCCCGATTACGCCCAATGCCGGGACAATTGGCGCCAGACCCAGGATGTTCGCCTGCATCGCCTGGAAGAGGCCGGGCGCTATGACGAAGCGGTGGCCGAAGCGTCCAAGGCCCTGACCCTGGATCCCCACTGGCAACGCATTCGCTATTTCCGCGCCTGCAACCTGCTGCGCCTGCGGCGCTTCGCCGAGGGCTGGCGCGATTACCAAACCACCTACGACGACGTCGAGACGTTGCCGTATCCCCGGTGGGACGGCACTTCCCTGCCCCCCGGGCGGTCGCTGTTGATCCGGGCCGAACAGGGGATCGGCGAACAAGTGATGTTCGCCCGCCTGCCCCTGGCCGCCCAAACCGTGTGTCCCCAGGTGGTGGCGGAATGCGACAAGCGCATGGTGGCGCTGATGAAGCGTTCCGCCCCCCATGTCCGCTGGGTGCCGTGGACCCAGCCCGCCGACCCGGCCCTGCGCGATCCCACCATCGCCGCCCAGATCCCCTTGGGACAGATCCCCGGATTGTTCGATCCCTTCGGCGACGGCGGCCCGGTGCTGGTGCCCGACGCCGCCCGGCTCGCGCATTTCAAAAGCCGTTTCGGCGGCGACAAGCCGCTGGTGGGACTGAGCTGGGCCAGCGGCCGCTCGCCCGCCGCCCAGCGCAAGGCGGTGCCGGCCGCAAGCCTGCGGCCGTTGCTGGAACGGGTCGATGCCCGCTTCGTCGTCCTGCAATACGAACCCATGGCCGAGGACGTCGCCATCCTGCGGTCCTGCGGCGCCGAGGTGGTCCTGTCCGACATCGACCCGATGGTCGACCTGGACGGATTCGCCGCCCTGACCGCCGCCTGCGACCATGTGGTCACCATTTCCAACGCCGCCGCCCATTTCGCCGGGGCGCTGGGGGTGGAGACCTCGCTGCTGTTGTCGCCCTATCCGCTGTGGCACTGGTTCGCCCAGGGCGACGACTGCCCGTGGTACGCCAGCGTCACCGCCTGGCGGCAGCAACGCGGCACGAACTGGGAAGACTTGCTGGATCAACTGGCCGCCAGACTGGCCGACACACTTAATCCTTAGCGGCCAAAACCGCGCCGACCGAACGCAAAACCTCATCCCAAGCGCCCTGGAAGGTCTGGCGGTGCAGGCGGACCCGCGGATACCATCGGCACCAATTGCCATCGACACCATAATACCAGTGCCGCCCGCGCGCCTTGGGCAACATCACCTCGGTCGGCACCCCAAGGCCACCGGCGAAATGGACGGTGGTGTTGCTGGTGGTGACCACGTGGTCCATGGCGGCGACAAGGCTGGCGAAGCCGTCCAGGTCGCCGGTGATATCCAGGTCCGGCAAGGACAGGATTTCCAGCCCCGCCTCCCGAGCCCTGGCCAACTCGGCGGCCACGTCGCCGTATTGCAACGAAACCAGGGCGAAACGGTCCCCCGCCACCGCACGAAGGCTTTCAAGCGTCAGCGATTTATGCTCGCCAAGGTTCAATGCCGCCGAGCGCCACGACACCCCCACCAGCTTCCGGCCACCCGCCAGGCTTTCCAGCCGGCCTCGCATCTCTCGACTGCGGAGCGGGTCGGCCACCAAGTAAGGGGCCGCCGGACCATGGCGAGGGACAAAGCGGAACAACTCGCCCAACGGCAGTTGCGACAGGCCGGGATCCAGGCAAGGCGCCGCCGGCGACTGCGACAAACCACAAGCCATCACCGACGGAAACGACCGCTTGACCAGCGGCAGCAGCCGCGGATCGCATTCCACCGTCACCTCCAGACCATCGGCCAGCAGGTCGGGCAACAGCGAAAGCCACAGCACTTCGTCGCCCACCCCCTGCTCTCCCCACAGCAGCAGCCTGCGTCCGGCTTGCCGCACGCCGTCCCAGCGGGGCTGGGTGAACGGGCGGCTGCGACGCTGGTGGTCGGCCAGAAAACGCCAGTCGTAATGGGGGAAGGCATCGTCGAAACGGCCCAGGGACAATTCCAGCAAGGCCAGTTCCATGCGTGGCGCCATCCAGTCGGGTGTCACCCGCAAGGCTCGGACCAAAAGGTCCCGCCCCTCGTCGAAGCGGCCCTGGGCAACACGCAGCCGCGCCAGGCCGGTCAACGCCTTGGGATGGTCTCCGACGACCCTGAGGACATCGCGGTAGCCATCGTCCGCTTGGTCGTCCCGCCCAAGGTCAAGAAGCACCGAGGCCAGCGACAGGGTCAGCTCGGGATTGCCCGGATTGACCTGGACGGCTTGACGGACCAATCGTTCCGCCTCGGTCGGATTGCCCAATTGCTGTTCGGCATTGGCCAGGGCGATGGTGGCCATCACGTGTCCCGGCACCGTCGCCAACACCTGTCGGGCCAGATCGCTCGCCGCGTCCGGATTGCCCGCCTCGGCTTCGACCATCGCCAAGTTGGCCAGGATGTCAGGAATTCCTGCCGACCGGGCGACGGCGTCCCGCAATGCTTGGCGAGCTTCGTCGAAGCGACCCGCCCGCGCCAAGGCGACACCGTGATTGGTCAGGATGCGGGGATGGGTCGGCGCCAAAGCCACCGCTTGCCGGAAGGCGTCGATGGCCTCGCCAAGCTTGTTGCGGCCCAGCAAGACGTTGCCCAATCCTTCCCAGGACTCTGCGTCATGAGGATGGATCCTGGTCGCCTGCCGGAACGACGTTTCCGCCTCGTCGCCGCGGCCGGCCGCCCAGGCGACCTGCCCTAGATCCGTCAGCACCCCGGGCCAATCGGCCTTCAAATCCACCGCCTTGCGCAAATAGCGCAGCGCCGTGGCGCTGTCGCCGGCGTGATGGGCGGCGATGCCCGCCAGGTGATTCAGCCCTGGATGACGCGATTGCTGGGCCAAGGCTTGGCGTGCCAGTTTGAGCGCCAAGGCCGCGTCACCACGTCGCAACGCGCCCTGCGCGTGTTCAACGAGGTGCTGCAAAGAAAAAGATGTCATGGGCTTCGCCGTCATTGGTCGCAGCGGCACGGTAAACATCCGTCGCTGACAACGCAAGCCGCCCTGGCAATAGCCCTTGTTTCGGCCAGCCGGCTGGGGTTAGATGACCCGCGATAGCCATAGCCTTTTCGGGGGAAATCCCATGCTGCGCATTTTCATCGGCTTCGACCCGCGCGAAGCGGTCGCCTTCAACGTCTTGCAGTATTCGATCCTGCGTCGCGCCAGCCAGCCGACGGCGGTGATCCCGCTGGCGTTGAACCAGTTGGGCGGCAAGATGTGGCGAGAACGCAACCCCCTGCAATCCACCGATTTCTCTTTCTCCCGCTTCCTGACCCCGCATCTGTCCAATTATGAAGGCTGGTCGCTGTTCATCGATTGCGACATGCTGGTGTTGGACGACGTGGCCAATTTGTTCGCCCTGGCCGATGACCGTTACGCGGTCCAGGTGATCAAGCACGACCACCGCCCGGTCGAGGACGAGAAGTTCCTGGGCGCGGTGCAGACCAAGTACGAAAAGAAGAACTGGTCCAGCGTCATGCTGTTCAACAACGCCAAGTGCCAGGCGTTGACCCCCGAATACGTCAACACCGCCACCGGCCTGGAACTGCATCAGTTCAAGTGGCTGGGCGACGATTCGCTGATCGGTGAGTTGCCGCATCGCTGGGGCCATCTGGTCGATTACGACGCGGAAGTCCCCGTCGACCAGTTGTCGCTGATCCACTACACCATCGGCGGCCCTTATTTCGACGACTACCGCGATTGCGGCTATGCCGATCTGTGGAACGCCGAAAAGGACGCCATGCTGGCCTGCGCCCAACGGACCAAATAAGGTTTTGGAAAACGCGACTTGCCGCCGAGGCCACGCTCGGTGCATTCTGCCCGACGCGCCGAGCCGGCTCGGCGCGTCATGCGCATGAATAGGGTAGTTCCGACGATGAAGACTTTCCGCTTGGCTGGCACCGCCGTGGCCCTGGCGTTCACCTTGGTCGCCCTTGGCGCCTGCGAGGGCAGCGAGGCGGTCTATCCGACCCGTGGCAAGGGCGACACCTCGCCCCGCATGAGCAACGAAAAACGGGAAACCGTCTTCGGTCCCGAAGGACTGTTCGGCGACAAGAAGAAGGGCGAAGGCAGCGGCGAGGGCATCGGCGTCAACGCCTTCCTGTGGCGGGCGTCGCTCGACACTTTGGGCTTCATGCCCATCGCCACCGCCGATGCTTTCGGCGGCACCATCATCACCGATTGGTACAGCCTGCCCGAATCGCCCAACGAGCGCTTCAAGCTGAACGTCTTCATCCTGGATCGCGCCTTGCGCGCCGACGGCGTCAAGGTGTCGGTGTTCAAGCAGGTGCGTGATTCCATGGGCCAGTGGGTCGATTACCGGGTCGAGCCCAAGATGGCCACCGATCTGGAAAACGCCATCCTGACCCGCGCCCGCCAGCTGCGCATCGTCTCGACCGAATAGACCGGCAGCAGCCCCCTTTCGACACCACATCTTTCATTTTCAGGATCAAGGCCGGCACCCATGTCGCGCATCGACGAGCGTTACAACGTCAAGGAAACCGAGACCAAGTGGCAACGTATCTGGGATGAGCGCCGCTCTTTCGTCGCCACCGAGGACAAGTCTCGCCCCAAATACTACGTCCTTGAGATGTTCCCCTATCCGTCGGGCCGCATCCACATGGGTCACGTGCGCAACTACGCGCTGGGCGACGTGGTCGCCCGCTACAAGCGGGCGCGCGGCTTCAACGTTCTGCACCCCATGGGCTGGGACGCCTTCGGCCTGCCGGCCGAGAACGCCGCCATCGAACGCGGCGTGCATCCGGCCAAGTGGACGCGCGAGAACATCGCCGCCATGCGCGACCAGTTGAAGACCATGGGCCTGTCCTATGACTGGGGCCGCGAACTGGCCACCTGCGAACCGGAATATTACCGCCACGAACAGAAGATGTTCCTGGACATGCTGAAGGCCGGCCTGGTCTACCGCAAGGAATCCTGGGTCAACTGGGACCCGGTGGAAAACACTGTCCTGGCCAACGAACAGGTCATCGACGGCCGCGGCTGGCGTTCCGGCGCCTTGGTGGAAAAGCGCCTGCTGTCGCAATGGTTCCTGAAGATCACCCATTACGCTGAAGACCTGCTGGAATCCTTGCAGACCCTGGACCGCTGGCCCGACCGCGTGCGCCTGATGCAGGAAAACTGGATCGGCCGCAGCGAAGGCGCCCGCCTGACCTGGACCCTGAAGGGCCGCGAAGAACGACTGGAAGTGTTCACCACCCGCCCCGACACCTTGTTCGGCGCGTCGTTCCTGGCCATTTCGCCCAACCACCCGCTGGCCGCCGAACTGGCGGCGAACAACCCGGCCCTGGCCGAGTTCATCGCCGAATGCAACCGCATGGGCACCTCGGAAGCGGTGGTCGAAGCGGCCGAGAAAAAAGGCATGGATACCGGGCTCAAGGCCCTGCACCCCTTCGTCGAAGGCTGGGAACTGCCGGTCTATGTGGCGAATTTCGTGCTGATGGAATACGGCTCGGGCGCCATCTTCGGCTGCCCCGCCCACGACCAGCGCGATTTCGACTTCGCCACCAAATACGGCCTGCCGATCAAGCCGGTGGTGTTGCCGGCGGGTGCCGATGCCGCAACCTTCGCCCTGGACGGCCAACCGTTCACCGATGACGGCACCTTGTTCAATTCCGATTTCCTGAACGGTTTGGATGTGCCGGCCGCCAAATCCGCCGCCA
>JAIWOG010000028.1 GCA_020217035.1 Magnetospirillum sp.
TCGCCAAGATCGAATCCCTGGGCATCGGCGCCAAGACCGTCAACTGGCGACTGCGCGACTGGGGCGTGTCGCGCCAGCGCTATTGGGGCTGTCCCATCCCCATCATCCATTGCGAGTCTTGCGGCCCGGTTCCCGTCCCCGAAGCCGACCTGCCGGTGCGCCTGCCGGAAGACGTCACCTTCGACAAACCCGGCAACCCGCTGGCCCACCACCCGACCTGGAAGGACGTCGCCTGCCCGTGCTGCGGCAAGGCCGCGCGCCGCGAGACCGACACCTTCGACACCTTCTTCGAATCGTCGTGGTATTTCGCCCGCTTCGCCTCGCCCAGCCGCGACGACGTGGCCTTCGACCGATCGGCCGCCGATTACTGGCTGGCCGTCGACCAATATATCGGCGGCATCGAACACGCGGTGCTGCACCTGTTGTATTCGCGCTTCTTCACCCGCGCCTTGAAGGATTGCGGCTATCTGGGGGTCAAGGAACCCTTCGCCGGCTTGTTGACCCAGGGCATGGTCTGCCACGAGACCTACAAGGACGAAACCGGCGCCTGGCTGTATCCCGACGAAGTGGTCAAGGGCGATAACGGCCAACTGGTCCACGCCCAGACCGGAAAACCGGTCAATCTGGGCCGGTCGGAAAAGATGTCCAAGTCCAAGCGCAACGTGGTCGACCCGGCGCACATCATCGCCACCTACGGCGCCGACACCGCGCGGTTGTTCATGCTGTCCGACAGCCCGCCGGAACGCGACCTGGAATGGACCGAGGCCGGCATCGACGGCGCCTGGCGTTACGTCAATCGCCTGTGGCGCCTGGTCGCCCTGAGCGTCGAGCAATTGCCGGCGGCCGGCAGCGCCATGCCCGCCTTGGGCGATGCCGCCATGAAGCTGCGTCGCCAGGCCCACAAGACCATCGCCGCCATCGGCGACGATTTGGACCGCTTCCACTTCAACAAGGCGGTGGCCCGCATCCGCGAGTTGACCAACGCCCTGGGCGATTTCAAGCCCGCCGAAGACGGCGACAAATGGGTGCTGCGCGAAGGTCTGGAAACCGCCACCTTGTTGATCTCGCCCATGATGCCGCACCTGGCCGAGGAAATGTGGGCGGCCCTGGGCCATGCCACCCCCGTGGTGGACACCCCCTGGCCGGTGGCCGAAACGGCGTTGTTGGTGGAAGACAGCGTCACCGTCGCCGTCCAGGTCAACGGCAAGCTGCGGGCCACCATCGAACTGCCCAAGGATTGCGACACCAAGCTGGCCGAGGAAACGGCGCTTGCGCAAGACAACGTGATCGCGGCAATGTCTGGAAAACCGCCCCGCAAGGTGGTGGTGGTCCCGAACAGGATCGTCAATGTGGTGGTCTAAGGCGGCTCTGGTGGTGGGTTTGTTGGCGCTGGGTCCGGTGGGCTGCGGCTTCCAGCCCATGTACGCCAAGCCAGACCCCGCCAACGCCTCGCCGGTGGCCGCCGAACTGGCTGGAATCCGTGTCTTGGGGATCGAGGATCGCCAGGGCCAGATTCTACGCAACGCCTTGGTCAACCGCCTCAATCCGTTGGGGGAACCCAGCCGCGCCGATTATACCTTGTCGGTTCAGCTCAACCAAAGTCAGGAAAACCTGGCCGAGCGGAGCGACGGCAAGGCGAGTCTGGGCCGGTTGTTCATCACCGCCACCTTCAAGTTGACCGAGTATCGCCAGGAACAACCAGCGTTCAGCGGCACCAGCCGCTCGGTGGTCAGCTACCGCCTGCTGGGGCCGACTTATGGCTCCACCGCCGTCGAGCGCGACGCCGAGAAACGCGCCTTGGGCGACTTGGCCGAGGACATCCGCTCTCAGGTCGCCAGTTATTTCGCCAACGGCAAGCGCAGCCGCGGGCCGCAACCGTGAAGTTGACCGGCCAAAAAGCCGAAGCCTTCTTGCGTTCCCCCGATCCGGCCGCCCGCGCCGTCCTGGTTTTCGGCCCCGACAACGGCTTGGTGCGTGAACGTGCGGTCAAGCTGGCCAAGACCGTCGTCCCCGATTTGTCCGACCCCTTCCGGGTGGCCGAACTGACGCCGGCCATCCTGAAGGACGACCCGGCGCGGCTGGCCGACGAAGCCGCGGCCATGGCGATGACCGGCGGCCGCCGGGTGGTGTTGGTGCGTGATGGCGGCGATTCCCTGACCTCGGCCTTCCAAGCCTTTCTGGACAATCCCACGGGCGATTCCCTGGTGGTGGTGGAAGCCGGCGAACTGGGGCCGCGCTCGACCTTGCGCAAGTTATTCGAAGGCGCCGACAACGCCGCCGCCTTGGCCTCCTATGGCGACGAAGGCGCCAGCCTGCAGCAGGTGATCGCCGAGGAACTGAAGGCCGGCGGCCTGTCGGCCGAGCCCGACGCCATGTCCTTCCTGATGGAAAATCTGGGTGGCGACCGCCGGCTGACCCGCGCCGAGTTGCAGAAGCTGGTGCTGTACATGGGCGGGCCCGGCCGCGTCACCCTGGACGACGCCATCGCCTGCGTCGGCGACACCGCCGCCCTGTCCCTGGACGACCTGGCCCTGGCCACCGGCGACGGCGACCACGGCACCGCCCAACGCGTCCTCGACCGCCTGTACCGCGAGGGCACCAATCCGGTGGCGGTGTTGCGGGTGTTGTCGCGCCATTTCCAACGTCTGCATCTGGCAGCCGGAATCGTCGCCCAAGGCAAGTCCGTCGACCAGGCGATGAACGCGCTGAAGCCGCCGGTCATCTTCAAGGCCGCCGACCGTTTCCGCCGTCAGTTGTCGCGCTGGCCCGCCGACCGTGTCGGCCAAGCCTTGGAACGGCTGATCGAAGCCGAGACCGAATGCAAGACCACCGGCATGCCGGCGGCGGAAATCTGTTCCCGCGCCATCATGACCTTGTGCCGGGCGGCGGGCCGTCCGCGCTGACCACGCCTTGAATTCACGGAAAAAACCCCACCTAATAGAGTCAAGGCCCAACCCAAGGGCCAGGACCAAGGGAGGGCGCGATGAAGCACAGCACCGATTTCCTGCGGGCCAACCTGGCTGACGACATCGGCGCCATCATCGCCAAACACCTTGACCCCGAACGCTCGCAACAGGCCCGCGCCCTTGCCGTCGCCCTGCTGTCGGGACTGCCCGGCGCCGACCTGGAAGAGCTGGACGCCCACCTTTTTTTCGCCCTGTCCGTCGGCCTGCTGGGTTTCATGGAACAGCGTGCGCCCGGCCGTGCCAGTCTACGCATGTTCAACCCTGACCAGGAACGTGACGGTTGGAGTTCGTCCCACACGGTGCTGGAAATGGTCAACGACGACATGCCGTTCCTGTTGGATTCGGTGTGCATGAAACTGGCCAACCAGGGCATCGGCATCCATCAACTGCTTCATCCCATCATCGCCGTCCGTCGCGACGCTGAGGGCCGGCTGGTATC
Organism: Magnetospirillum sp.; assembly: GCA_020217035.1. Taxonomy (GTDB): domain Bacteria; phylum Pseudomonadota; class Alphaproteobacteria; order Rhodospirillales; family Magnetospirillaceae; genus Magnetospirillum. The sequence continues at coordinate 3,406 of JAIWOG010000028.1, forward strand.
GTTGGGTGACGGCGAACACGCCGAATCGGTGATGCATTTCCAGATCGACCGCCAGGATTCGGCCGACCACGCTGCCTTGTGCGCCCAGATCGAACAAGTTCTGGCCGATGTCCGCGCGGCGGTGACCGACTGGCTGCCCATGCGCGAGCGCATCCAAAGCGTGGCGCGATCCCTGCCCGATTTCGCCGGCACCGCCCTGAACGAGGACGTGACCGAGGCCGTGGCGTTCCTGGACTGGCTGCACGACAACCACTTCACCTTCCTGGGTTATCGCCATTTCAGCCTGTCGGGGCCCAGCGAAGCGCCGCATGTGGGCATGGAGGCCGGGGAATCCTTGGGCATCCTGCGCGATTCCCAGTTGATGGTGTTCGACGATTCCATGTCGCTGGCCGCCATGCCCGACGAAATCCGCGCTTTCCTGTCGGCTCCCGGCCTGTTGCTGGTCACCAAGTCGGTGACCCAGGCCCGCATCCACCGCCCGGCGCACATGGACGTCATCGGCGTCAAGATGCACGACCAGGACGGGCGGGTGGTCGGGCTGCACGCCTTCGTCGGCCTGTTCACCTCGGCCGCCTATACCCGCAATCCGGCCGGCATCCCGCTGTTGCGGCAAAAGGTCGCCCGCGTCGAGGCCCGCGCCGGCTTCCCCAAGCATGGTCACGACGCCAAGGCGCTGACCAACATCCTGGAAACCTATCCCCGCGACGAATTGTTCCAGATATCCGAGAACCTGCTGTACCACGTCGTCTTGGGCATCCTGCGCATCCAGGACCGCCCCCGGGTGGCGTTGTTCGTGCGCCATGACGATTTCTCGCGCTTCGTCTCGTGTCTGGTGTTCCTGCCACGCGACCGGTACGACACCCCCATGCGGCTGGCGGTGACCCGCATCCTGGAACAGGCCTATGACGGCACCCTGGACGCCTATTACACCCAGGTGACCGACGGACCGCTGGCACGGCTGCACCTGATCGTGCGAACCCGTCCCGGCGCGGCGACGCAAGTGGACACCAGCGATCTGGAAAGCCGCATCGCCATCGCCACACGGTCGTGGGCCGACCATCTGCAGGACGCCCTGGTCCACGAGCATGGCGAAGCCCATGGACTGGCGTTGGCCCGGCGCTGGCGCGACGGCTTCCCCGCCGCCTATCGCGAGCGCCATCCGCCGTTGGCCGCCTTGGGCGACGTGGAACGACTGGAAAAGGTGGTGGCCGGCCAGGATGTCTGCCTGGGGCTTTACCGTCCGGTGGAGGCCCCGCCCCACGAAGCCCGCTTGAAATTGCTGCGCAGCGGCGACACGGTGGCGTTGTCGGACATCCTGCCCATCCTGGAAGCCATGGGGTTGCGGGTGATCGCCGAGGTCCCCCATGAAATCCGGGCCACCGACCTGGAGCGATCCTGCTGGCTGCACGATTTCCTGGTGCAATCGGCCAATGGCGATCCCATCGACCTGGCGGCGCGGGGTCCGGATTTCGAGGCCGCCCTGACCACGGTTTGGCGCGGTGGCGCCGAAAGCGACGGCTTCAACCGGCTGGTGCTGGCCGCCGGGCTGGCGTGGCGCGACGTGGTGATCTTGCGGGCCTATGCCAAGTATCTGCGTCAGGCCGGATTACCGCTGTCGCAAGGTACGGTCGAGCAGGCGCTATACAACAATCCCGCCCAAGCTGTCGCCTTGGTCGCCTGGTTCAAGGCGCTGTTCGATCCCCGCCATCAAAACGGCGATTGCTGTTTCGTCGAAGGACAGTTGAACGCGCTTCTGGACCAAGTGGCCAACGCCGACGACGACCGCATCCTGCGACGTTTCGCCAACCTGATCAACGCCACGCTGCGCACCAACTGGTTTCTGGACCGCGACTACGTGTCGTTCAAGCTGGATTCCTCCCTCGTCGACGACTTGCCGCTGCCGCGGCCCAAGGTGGAAATCTTCGTCTATTCTCCCCGGGTCGAGGCCGTGCACCTGCGTGGTGGCAAGGTGGCCCGCGGCGGCATCCGCTGGTCGGATCGCCGCGACGACTTCCGCACCGAAATCCTGGGTCTGATGAAGGCGCAGATGGTCAAGAACGCCGTTATCGTCCCGGTGGGCGCCAAAGGCGGCTTCGTGGTCAAGCAGCCACCGACGAGCGGCGACCGCCAGGCCCTGCTGGCGGAAGGCATCGAATGCTATCGCACCATGATGCGCGGGCTGCTGGACCTGACCGACAACCTGAAAGCGGGCGAGGTGGTGCCGCCCGCGGGCATCGTGCGCCGTGACGGTGATGACCCCTATCTGGTGGTGGCCGCCGACAAGGGCACGGCGACATTTTCCGACATCGCCAATGCGCTGTCGCTGCAATACGGCTTCTGGCTGGGCGACGCTTTCGCCTCGGGGGGCTCCAAGGGGTACGACCACAAGGCCATGGGGATCACCGCGCGGGGCGCCTGGGAAGCGGTCAAGCGCCATTTCCGTGAACTGGGCCACGACACCCAAAGCCAGGATTTCACCGTGGTCGGAATTGGAGACATGTCGGGCGACGTGTTCGGCAACGGCATGTTGTGTTCCCCCCACATCCGTCTGGTGGGCGCCTTCAACCATGCCCACATCTTCATCGACCCCGATCCCGACGCGGCATCGTCCTACGCCGAGCGCCAGCGCCTGTTCAAGGCGGTGAAGGCTTGGGGAGACTATGACACCAGCTTGATCTCGGAAGGCGGGGGCGTGTTCCCGCGCAGCGCCAAGACCATCGCCATCTCGCCGCAGATGGCCGAACGCTTCGGCATCACCAAGGCCCACCTGACTCCGGCCGAACTGATTCGCAGTTTGCTGACCGCCCCGGTCGACCTTTTGTTCTTCGGCGGCATCGGCACCACCATCAAGGCCCGGGACGAAAGCCACGCCGAAGTGGGCGACCGCGCCAACGAAGCGATTCGTGTCGAGGGCGGCCAGATCCGCGCCAAGGTGGTGGGCGAGGGCGCCAACCTGGGGGTGACCCAACGCGGTCGTGTCGAGATGGCCCAAGCCGGCATCCGTCTGAACACCGACGCCATCGACAATTCCGCCGGCGTCGACACGTCGGACCACGAGGTCAACATCAAGATCCTGCTGAACGAGGTGGTAGACAGCGGCGACATGACCGGCAAACAGCGCGACCAATTGCTGTCGTCGATGACCGACGAAGTGGCGCATCTGGTGCTGCGCGACAATTACCTGCAAACCCAGGCGCTGTCCTTGATGGAAGCCGGCGGCGTCGAGTTGTTGGACGGCCAGACCCGATTCATGCGCCTGTTGGAAAAAGCCGGCCGCCTGGACCGCGCCATCGAGTTCCTGCCCGACGACGAAACCCTGACCGAGCGGGCGGCCAAGCGCCGTGGCCTGACCCGGCCGGAATTGTCGGTGTTGCTGGCCTATGCCAAGATTTGGCTGCACGATGCGGTGATGGCGTCCAGCCTGCCCGACGATCCCTTCCTGGCCGCCGACCTGGGGCGCTACTTCCCCAGCGCCCTTCGCGACCGTTTCGCCGTCCAGATCGGCTGTCATCGCCTGCGCCGCGAGATCGTCGCCACCGCCATCACCAATTCCATGATCAACCGGGTCGGCGTCGGTTTCGTGCTCGACATGATGGACCGCACCGGATTCGCCGCCGGCGAGGTGGCGCGGGCCTATATCGTCGCCCGTGACGCCTATGGCCTTCGCGATCTGTGGCGCCAGATCGAGGAACTGGACGGCAAAGTCCCAGCCGCTTTGCAAACCACCTTGCTGAACGAGGCCAACCGGCTGATGGAACGCGCCACCGCCTGGGTGCTGCGCTCGCTGCCCGCCGACATGGACATGGGGGCCGCCATCGCCGCCCTGGCCCCGGGAATCACCGCTTTGGAACAGGCATGCCCGGACATCCTGCCGGAAGATACGCAAAACGCCATCACCGCCCGTGCCCAGGATTACGCCACCCAAGGCGCACCAGCCGCCTTGGCCGACAAGGTGGGACGGCTGATCGTTTTGGCCTCGGCTGCGGATATCGTCCAACTGTCCGAAATCCATGACCTGAACGTCGCCGATGTGGGACGCCTTTATTTCCTGATCGGACACCGCTTCGGCCTCGGCTGGCTGCGTTCGGCCGCGCAACGTCTGGTGGGCGGCAGCCATTGGCAAAAACTGGCCATCCACGCCGCCACCGAGGATCTGCATGCCCACCAACGCGCCTTCACCCACGCGGTTTTGCACCTGTCACCCGGCTTGCCCGCCGAGCCGGCCCTGGCGGCGTGGAGCGACCTTCATGTCGCCGAGATCACTCGTGCCGATACATTGATCGCCGAGCTGCGGGCCGCGTCAGGACTGGATCTGTCCATGTTGGTGGTGGCCAACCGGCAACTGAAGAGTCTTGCCGATAGCGGTTGAAACCGGACTCGGGTTGCATTAGGTAAGGTCAGCTTTTCCCTTGGAGTCCTGCCGTCATGGATTCGCGGCAATTTCTGGCTGACCAGTTCACCGAACACGAAAAGACCGTCGCCGACACCAAGGACGCCGTCTCGCTTTCTTTTGGCGTACTGGCCGAAGCCTGTACCCGCAGCCTGGAAAACGGTGGCAAGATCCTGTTCTTCGGCAATGGTGGCTCGGCCGCCGATGCCCAACACCTGGCGGCCGAACTGGTGGTTCGCTATCGCACCAACGGCAAAGCCCTGGCGGCGATCGCGCTGACCACCGACACCTCGATCCTGACGGCCTGCTCCAACGACTTTTCCTACGACGACATCTTCGCCCGCCAGGTCGAGGCTTTGGCCAGACCCGCAGACGTGGCCATCGGCATCTCGACTTCGGGCAACAGCCCGAACGTCATCAAGGCGCTGGAAGTCGCTCGCGATATGGGCTGTGTCGCCGCCGCCTTGGCCGGCCGTGACGGCGGCAAGCTGAAGGGATTGGCCAATCCGCTGGTGGTGGTGCCGTCCAACGTCACCGCCCGCATCCAAGAAATGCACATCCTGATCGGGCATGCCTTGTGCGACGTCTTGGAACAGAGATTGCGTACTGGTGTTAGCGTTTGACCGGCAAGCGTGATATCAGATGCGGCAGAAATAAACTGAGGACGGAGCTCTTATGAGCGGCAGAACATCTCCGACACTGGAAACCCAAGGCCATTCCGGCCCGGTCCAAATGGGGTCGGAGCGCTCTTTCGGTCTGGTCTTCGCCGCTGTCTTCGCCATCATCGCCCTGTGGCCGCTCAAATCGGGTGGCGATCCGCGTTTGTGGGCCGTGGGTGTGGCCAGTGCTTTCCTGGTGGTCGCCGTGGTCGCTCCCAAAGCGCTGAAGCCCTTGAACCTGGTTTGGTTCAAGTTCGGCCTGTTGCTGCACAAGGTGATGACGCCCTTGATCATGGGCTTGCTGTTCTTCGTGACCGTCACCCCCATCGGTCTTTTGATGCGAGCCACCGGCAAGGACCCCATGCGCCTGAAGCGCGATCCCGCCGCCACCAGCTATTGGATCACCCGCGATCCGCCCGGCCCGGCGCCGGCTTCCATGAAAAATCAGTTCTAGAGGCATCAACCATGTCGTTCCTGATCGAATTGTGGGCCTTCATGCGTGTGCGCAAGAAATTCTGGCTGCTGCCCATCCTGGTGATGATGGTGCTGTTCGGCGGCCTGATCGTGCTGAGCCAGGGCTCGGCAGTGGCGCCGTTCATCTATACGCTGTTCTAGGACAAGGACCGGGCGGGTGAAGATACTTGGACTTTCGGCGCTGTATCACGACAGCGCCGCAGCACTGATCGAGGACGGCCGCATCATCGCCGCCGCCCAGGAAGAACGCTTCACCCGCAAGAAGCATGACGCCGCCTTTCCCAGGCAGGCCATCGAGTACTGCCTGGCCGAGGCCGGATGCGGCCTGAACGACATCGACTTCGTCGTCTTCTACGACAAGCCGTTCCTGAAGTTCGAACGCCTGCTGGAAACCTACGTCTCCTTCGCGCCACGCGGCTTCGCCTCGTTCCAAAAGGCGATCCCGGTGTGGCTGAAGGAAAAGTTGTTCCAGAAGGATTTGCTGGCCAAGGAATTCAAGAAGTTCGCGGGTGATTTCGACTGGATGGGCAAGATGCTGTTCGCCGAACACCATCTGTCCCATGCGGCGTCAGCGTTCTTCCCGTCGCCGTTCCAGGACGCAGCCGTGCTGACCATGGACGGGGTCGGCGAGTGGACCACCACCAGCCTGGCCATGGGATCGGGCAATTCCTTGGAAATCCACAAGGAACTGCATTTCCCCCATTCCCTTGGCCTGCTGTATTCGGCAGTCACCTACTACACCGGCTTCAAGGTCAATTCCGGCGAATACAAGGTCATGGGCCTGGCCCCTTATGGCGTGCCGAAATATGCCCAGACCCTTCTGGACAAGGTGGTGGACGTCAAGGAAGACGGCTCGTTCCATCTGGACCAAGGCTATTTCGATTATTGCACCGGCCTGACCATGACCAACGACAAGTTCGCGTCGTTGTTCGGCCAACCGGTGCGTCAGGCCGACAAGGACCCGCTGACCCAGTTCCACATGGACATGGCGGCGTCGATCCAAGAGGTGACCGAACACATCGTGCTGAAACTGGCGCGGTCCATCCGCCAGGAGACGGGCGCCAAGAACCTG
>JAIWOG010000029.1 GCA_020217035.1 Magnetospirillum sp.
TGTCTGGCCGGCGGCGTGGCGCTGAATTGCGTCGCCAACGGCAAGATCCTGCGCGAAGGCATCTTCGACAACATCTGGATCCAGCCGGCGGCCGGCGATGCCGGCGGCGCCTTGGGCGCCGCCCTGGCCGGCTACCACATCAACCAGGGCCAGCCGCGCCAAGTGGCCGGCAATGGCAAGGATGCCATGAAGGGCTCCTATCTTGGGCCGGTGTGGCAGCAAGACGACATCGAGGCCCGTTTGAAGGCCGCCGGTGCCGTCTTCACCGTGCTGACCGACGACCAGTTGATCGAGCAGACCGCTCAAGCCCTGGCCGACGAGAAGGCGGTGGGCTGGATGCAAGGCCGCATGGAATTCGGTCCGCGCGCCCTGGGCGGCCGCTCCATCCTGGGCGATCCCCGTTCGCCGACCATGCAGAAGGTGCTGAATCTCAAGGTCAAGTACCGCGAAAGCTTCCGCCCCTTCGCACCTTCCGTGCTGCGTGAAGACGTGGCCGAGTGGTTCGAGTTGGACGGCGACAGCCCCTATATGTTGCTGGTCGCCCCGGTGGCGGAGAAGCACCGCCGCCAGATGACCGAAGCGGAACAGGCGCTGTTCGGCATCGACAAGCTGAACGTGCCGCGCTCAAGCTTGCCCGCCATCACCCACGTGGATTACTCGGCCCGCATCCAGACCGTTCATGCCGACACCAACCCGCGCTATCACGCGCTGATTTCGGCGTTCAAGGCCAAGACCGGCTGCCCCGTGGTGGTCAACACCAGCTTCAACGTGCGCGGCGAGCCCATCGTCTGCACCCCGGAGGACGCCTTCCGCTGCTTCATGGGCAGCGAGATCGAGGTGCTGACCGTCGGCAATTGCTTCCTGAAAAAGGAAGAGCAAGACCCTGCCTTGAAGCTGGATTACAAGAACGCCTTCGAGCTGGATTGACGGCGCCAGGACCATCGGACGGAGCAAACGGGATCAGGGCACCCGCGCGTCATCCAGGCCGGCGATGGCGGCGCGGCCCATGGCGATCACCGCTTCCTCGGCGCTGCCCCCGATATGGGGGGTCGCCAAGAAATTGGGCAGCCGCAACAGCTCCATATCCTGAGGTGGCTCGCCAGCGAACACATCGAATGCCGCTGCCGCCAAGCGGCCGTCCATCAGCATGGCCTTCAAGGCCGCTTCATCCACCAGACCGCCACGTGCCGCGTTGATCAGTATGGCATCCGAGCGCATGAGCCCCAGCCGGCGGGCATCGAGCATTCCCTTGGTCGACGGATCCAGCGGCACGTGCAAGGTCACCACGTCGGCGGCTTGCAACAAGTCATCCAACGATACCGGCTCGACCCCGGATTCGGCGTAAAATTCTGGAAAATCAAGGATGTCGTGGGCCAGGACCCGGCACCCGAAGGCCCGCAGCAAGCGGGCCAGATCCTTGCCCACATGACCACAACCGACGATGCCGACGACGCGATCGGTCAATTGGCGCCCCATCAGCTGGCGCCAGCCCCCATCGCGCACCAGGGCATTGCCCTGGGGGATGTGGCGCAGCAAAGCGATGGCGAAGGCGATCACCAGTTCCGAGACCGATCGCCGGTTCACCCCGGCGGTCCAGCCCAACGCCACATTGTGGCGGCGCAGCGCCGACAGATCGAGCATGTCGATGCCGACACCGTATTTGCTGATGACCTTCAATTGCGGCAATTGCGACAACAGCGCCTCGTCCACCGTTTCCAGCGCGGTGATGGCCCTGTCGTGACCTGCCAGGAAGTCCACCAGTGCCGAACCCGACAACGAGCTGCCGCTATCGTTGAAGGTGGCGTCGGGATAACGGGCGATCAGTTCGGAGCGCAACAGCGGATGGCGCGAAAAGGATCGGGAGGCGACGGCGACACGGGTCATGGGCACAGGCTTTCGACGGCGGCGGGAAGCTCGATGAAGCGGGAAATCAGCACGTCTGCCGCCAGGGCCTGCGGGGCCATGCGGGCATAGCCCCAATCAACCGCGATGACCGGCAAGCCGGCATCGCGGGCGGCGGCCACGTCGGTTGCCGAATCCCCGACCATGACAGCCTGGACCTGCTCGGCTCCCATGCGGCGCAAGGTTTCCCGGATATGGTCGCCATCGGGTTTGCGGCGAGAATATTCGCCACCCAATACCGCCGCGAAGTAAGGAGCCAACCCCAGACGGTCCAGCACAAGATCGCTCATGCCTTGCGGCTTGTTGGTGCAAATACCCATGGGAACGCCGCGGCGACGAAACGAGTCGAGCACCTCGGCCACATCCTCGTAGACAATGGTGTGGTCGGCGGGGCTGGCGCGGTAGTAGTCCAAATAGCGCCGTACCAGCGGCATCACCGCTTCCGGCGTCGTCGCCTTGCCGGTAGCCCGCCAGGCCCGTTCGATCAAGGCGCCGGCACCTTCGCCCACCAGTTCCTGAACCTCGGCCAGCGTAAGAGCACGGCGTCCTTCGTCGATCAAAAGACGGTTAAGCGCAGCGGCGACATCAGGAGCGCTGTCGATCAAGGTGCCGTCAAGGTCGAAGACCACGGCGAAAGGGGGACGAGCGGTCATCGACGCCCCCCCACGCCGACCGGATTGTCGTCCAGCCAGCGATTGACGGTTTCCGCCACCAAAGCGTGACCCTCTTGATTGTAATGGTTGGGCAGCCGAAATGGGAACAACGCCGCAGGATCAGGATGGGCGGCAAAAGTCTTACGGATATCGATGACCGGGATCCCCAGGTCACCGGAAATGGTGGCCAGCAGCTCTTGCACCGGCTGCAAACGCCCGCGCAGGCTGGCATCGTCGGTGGCCACCGACGACCAGGCCGGCAACGCCACCAGCACCAGACGCCCCCCCCAGCCGCTGACGCTGTCATGGGCGGCGGCAAGAACCCGCCGCAACAAGGCCGGGTCCACCGGCGGGTGTTGCTCGCCGGCGAAGCGCGATCGCAGGGTACTGAGTGTCAGAAAGCTGACCACCTGCTGAATGCGCCCGGCATTGGTCTCGCGCATGGTCGGATCGGCCGCCAGCAACCCGTCGATATGACCGCGCAGGGCGGCATCCACCCGGTCGCGACGGCCCCACAGGTCTTGGCTGAACCCGGCATCTTCCAGATAGCGCATCAGCAAGGGGCTCTTTTGCTCGATCGCCAGGTTGCCCGGATAATCGTTGCCTTCGTAGAAGAACCAAAGCACCGTTTTCGGCCGCAGGCGCGGCAACAATTCACGCAAGACGGCCAGTTCCACCAGCGGACCGCTGCCTGATGCCGCCACATTCACGGTCTGGGGTCTCTGGGCCCGGATACGGTCGGCGAAAGTCTTGCCAGTGGCCACGCAATACCCCTGGGCGAAGGAATCGCCGATGATGGCGATCTCGGCTTGGCCCCCCGCCCAAAGACCTGGCGGATTGGCGAAGCCCATTTCGTCAGCCCGATAGGAGACCCACGGCCCGGCTTCGTTGCACAGCACCGTTTCGACATCGCCGACCCCCCCCAATGGCAGGGTTTCCATCCCTTCAATCATCAGCGGGCTGTGCAGCCGACCATCCATGCCTGTTTGAAGAAGGTAGGCGGGAAACACCGAGGGATAGGCGACCTGCCCGCTTTGGCGCAGATCCTGGACGACCTGGTATTTGCTGCGGCTGTCGCCTCCCGGCACCAACGCCGATTCCGCCGTCGGCGCCGTCGCCCGCAGCCAGATTTCCGCTCCGTAAACACCGACACCCAGGCCGACCAAGGTCAACGCCGTGGTCAGCCGGACGTCACGCGGCAACGCCAAGGCGGCGATGCCGCCAATTGCCGTCAACAACGGCAACCAAAGGCGGAACAGCCCGGTGGCTGCGCCGGCGGCAACCGTATAGGCCAAGGCCAGGGAAGCAAGTACGGCGATGGATATCAAGATCGCCTTGCCGAAACGATCGGCCAGATTCATCAATACTTGCCCCACCACGGATCGGCCCGCATGTGGGTTTCCACCAGTTCGGCGTCGGCCGGGCTGTCCACCGAGAAGTAAGCGGTGGCGGGAAAGGGTGCGATGCGTTGAAAGAACCCGTTGTCGGGAATGCGGTTGGAATCGCAGGCTTCCTTTTTCTCAAGCGGGCTTTCCGGAGTTTCGGTGAACCAGCGCAGAAACGACCAGCGGAAACCAAAGATGCCGCCAACGCGACGCGCCCCCAGATCGGCCCCGAAGGTCTTGGCATAGGGAATCGGCGCCCGCGAGGTGTAAAGGACGTTGCCGTCAAGATCGTGGACGATCTTGACGATGTCTGGATTGCGCCACATGGTTTCGTCGGTGATGTGGACCGCCAACATGGTGCCCTTCACCGTCGGGTCGACGAAGAATGGATCGACAACCGCCTTCAGCATGTCCGGATTGAGCATGGGTTCGTCGCCTTGGACACAGACCACGATGTCGTCGTCGTCCAGGGCGATGCCGCATTTTCCGGCGGCCTCCGCCACACGATCAAGGGCGCGGGTGTGGGTATCCTTGGTCCAGATCACCGGAAAGCCACGTGATTGGCCGAAATCAGCGATTTCCTTGTCGCAGGTCGCCAGAAACAGACCATCCCAACGCGGATACAACCGGGCGCGTAAAAAGCAATGTTCGACCATCGGCCGCCCGCACAACGGAAACATGGGCTTGCCGGGAAACCGGCTGGCGGCCATGCGGGCGGGAACGACGCCGATGATCTTGGTCATGTGTGCTTACTCCAGGCTAACGGGGATGTCGCACGACAACCCCCAGCGATCACGCCATTGCGGGTCGGCGCAATAGATGCGGTAAACCAGTTCCATGGTCTTGAGCGCCTCGTGCGACGATCCGTGCAGGATCGGCGTGTCGGTGAGCACCGCCTGGGCGAATTCCTCCACCTCGTCCTGCCAGGACGGATCGCGGTTATAGCGGGTGGTCTGCTCGCGGGGGTCGCCCTCGTCCTCGGGGGTCGCCCAGGCAACCGTCAACGTCTCGGCGCCATAAGATTTTGATCCTGACAGAATGCCCGACAACACCAGCATGCCCCGCGACAGGGTGATTTCCAGATTGAAGCGGTGGCGCCATTGGGTCGCGGTGGAATGCAAGATGGCCACCGCCCCGGTTTCCGAACGCATCAAGGCATAGGCGTTGTCTTCGACGCTGTGATTCCAGAAATCGTTGGAAACGATGGCGTGGACTTCGGTGAACTCACCACCGAACAGGCGCAGCAGGTCCACCATGTGGATGCCCTGGTCCAGCAAGATGCCACCCCCGGCGATTTCCCGCTTTGTCCGCCAGTGGCTGGGGGAACGGAAATCGATGATCTTCGACTTACCGTAAACGCCGCGCAGGTTGACCACCCGCCCCAGTTCCCCCGACTGGACCAGGGCCAGGGCGTCGCGAACCGAATCGTGATAACGGTGATTGAAACCGTATTTCAGCTTCAGTCCGGGGTGTTGGCGCTCGCAGACGATAACGCGGGCGATATCCGCCACGTCCCGTCCCGGCGGCTTCTCGCAAAAGACGTGCAGGCCGCGCTCCAGGCCGGCGATGGTGACCTCGGCGGCAACGTCGTTGCTCAGGCAGACAAACAACAGGTCTAGTTGCTCGCATTCCAGCAATCGCCGCCAATGGCTGTAATAGGCGACACCATCGGCCATGTGCCCTTCACCGTCCAAAGTGCGGTCGCAGACCGCCACCGTGGTCAGATCGGGATGGGCGTCGATGAACTGGCGACGGCGGGTTCCGACCACGCCGTAACCGGCGATGCCCACTCTCAGGCGCTTGGTCACCGTTGCGTCCCCGGCGTGCGATACAGATCGGATATGGCGGCATCCTCGTGCCCCAACCGGTCCGACGAACCGCCGTCCCTGACAGCCATCCAGCCACCGTCATGCTCGGCCGACCGATAGAAGGCGTGCAACAGCGACAAGGTGGCGCGGGCGTCGGCGCGGTCGACCGGATAGGGACGACCTTCGACGAAGCTGGCGCGGATATCGCGATACATGGCGTCGTGACCAAAGCCATAGACGGCGCCATGGCCCTTGATGCCGGCAAAATCCTCGCTGAAGGGGGCGCAGGCGGAAGGGTCGGGGGTGAAAACCTGCAATTCGTTGACGGCGATGCCACCGATTTGGGCCATGCCCTTCGATCCGACGATGGACAGCGACGCCTCGAAGTCGTCGGGCCGCGCCGCCGTGGTGACCTCCAGGCTGCCGACCGCGCCGGACGGATAGGTCAAGGTGGCCACGACCGTATCCTCGACCTCGATATCGGCGCCCAAGGTGGCCATGGTCGCCGACACCCGCGCCACCTCGCCACCCAAATGGCGCAACAAATCCACATGGTGGATGCCTTGATTGGTCAAGGCGCCGCCGTCATGGGAAAAGGTGCCGCGCCAGGGCGCCATGTCGTAATACCGTTGCGGGCGGCACCACCGCACCCGGACCGACATGATGCGGATATCCCCCAGCTCGCCCTGCGCCAATGCCTGGCGCACCCGTCCCACCGCCTTGTTGTAGCGGTTCTGGAACACGGGAAAGATGCGCAGACCGGCGCGGTCCGCCGCCTCGTAGGCCTGGTCAAGCTGCTCGACCCGCATGAAGGTCGGCTTCTCGATGATCACATGCTTGCCGAAAACCTGGATCATCTCCATGGCGTGCTCGAAATGCATGCCGGACGGCGTGATCACCGCCACCACGTCGATTTCCGGGTGTTCCGCCAGCATCCGGCGGTAATCCTGATACCACGGAACCCCGAATTCGGCGGAATAGGCCCGCGCCTTGTCGGCGACCAGATCGCAAACGGCGGTCAGGTTCACGCCTTCGTTGGCGCCGATCGAGCGGCAATGATGGCCGGCGATTCGCCCGCAGCCAATAAGGGCAACATTGGTGCGATCGTTGTTCATGTCGTTCTCTGTTCGAAACGCCGAGTAAACTGCCATCATTAACCGCGCCCGTCCAGCGCCTCGCGCCAGACCGCGTAATCGGGCTCGCTGACGATGGCGGCCCGATCCAGCGGCGGCGGCGGGCGGGAAGCGGCCAGGGCGGCGGCAATGGAAGACGCGTCCACCGCCCGCGCTTCCACCTGGGGCGGCAGGATATTCATGGCGACGATGCCCTGCGGCCGAAAACGCAAGGTCGGCAGACCGAACAAAAGCCCTTCGAGTCCCACGGTTCCGGTGGAATAGACCACCGCCGACAAACGCTGGTGCTCGGGCAGAACGGTGGCGGCACGATGGATGCGACCTTGCTCGGCGATGGGGAACGGATACATGGGATGGTCCTTGACCAGCAGCGGCGGCCCCTCCGCCGGCAAGGCCGCAAGCGCTTCCATCATCTGCGCCGAGATACGCGGATCGTTGGACAAGGCGACGAAGATCGGCGCCGTCGGATCATAAAGCGGACCCTGACCCGAGGAAATGCGGAAGGCGCCGCCGATCCGCAATCTTGACGCCGGCACGCCCCAGCCTTCCAGGAAATCGCGGTAAGCCGGTCCGTTGGCGATCAGCAGATCGGGAATGCTGCCCAATCCGTCCGGATTGGGGGCCGGACTTTGATTGTACATGTGGGGACCGACCACGGTGTGCTGGTAACCGATGCTGCGGGTTCCCGCCCGATGGGCGGCACGGACGAAATCGCGCTCCCACGGATGGTTTTCCCAGGGCCACGCCACCGCGCTTGGGCGAACCCGCCGCAACCAGCGCCGTTGACAATGCATCTGCCAGCGATTGGCGGCGGCGGCCCCGCCGCCGCCTTCCTTCGCCTCGGCCCGGCGTACCAACCAGCCGAAACGCCCTGCCTTGGCGTGTGACGGAGGACGCCAACGGCGAAACGGCAGCAAAGCGGCAAACCATGGATTGCCCCAGGCATGCAAGGAGGCGGTGCGACCATCCGCCGCAAGTTCCTTCGCCCGACCGGCGGGACAATCGGTATGCAGCAGCCGGAGCAAATTCGGCATCCGTGCCATCAAGTCGCCGAAATAGGCGTCCTTGCCGTCGCCGTCGCTGCCAGGATGGCCATAGACCAGCAGACAGGGGGCGGCCGGTTGATGATGGTGGTCGCGAAGGGCACGGGTGGCCAAGGCGGCCCTGGCGACGCGAAGCGCCAGTCGCGCCCGCGCCAGCAGGCCGCGCAAGGCCAAGCGAAATTCGACCCGCCGAAGCGGCGGCGGGGAGCCAGGGCTGATCCCGGGTCGGCCGGCAAGTTGCCGGAACAGCCAAGGATCGTCGCAGACCAGCAAAATCCTGTCCGGCTCGCCGGCCAGGGACTCGGCCAGCACCGCCCAAGCCATCATCAGCCCCATGTCCGAGCCATAGGTCGTGCAGGTGGGAGCGTGGGCGAGTTCGCCGCCCGCCTGGCCGGCCAAAGCACGGCCCAATTCCCACCAGGGGTCACGGATGGCGTCGAACGCCTGTTCCAGCCGCACCGCCAGGTCGGCCACCCGCCGCGCCGGTTCCAACGGCAAGGCCGCGCCGGACACGGCGCACCAGCTGTCCCAGTCGGTCAGTCCGTCAAGGTCGCGACTGTGGCGCAGAAGAACCGGCATCAGACTAGGGAACGATCTGCGGCGTGCGCGGCAACAACAGCAGGTTGACGGCGATTTCCGGCTCGTCCCCGGTCAGCGGGGTGAGACGCAAATAAGGATTGGCCGGCGTCACCGCATGCACGACCAGGACGTGGTGGTCGGGGAAGGTCGCCCCGTACCAACCCATGGTCAGGCCCAGCTTGGCCAGACGGGTGCTGTGGGCTTCGACGATCAATGCCGGACGATGGCGGCGGATGGTTTCCATGCCGCCTTGCAGGATCAGCGGTTCGAATCCCTCGGTGTCGATCTTGATGAAGCCGATCCGACCTTCCGTCACCTGTTCGGCCACCACGTCGTCCAAGCGACGGATGGGCAGGGTCCGCTTTTGATAGCGTTCGGGATGGGCCTGGACATGGACGGTTTCGAGAAAGCTGGACGTCCCCTCGACGGCGGCGCCGGCGACGTTGACGTTCATCTCCAAGGTACCGTTTTCCGCCCCCAGGCCACAGCGCAGGATGGTGACGTTGCCCAAGCCGTTCAGGGCACAATTGATGGAATTGCGCTCGGCCATCTCTTCCACCGGCTCGAAAGCCAGAACCCGGCCGCGATGGGCACGGCGGGCGAAGGCCACCGTGTGCAGGCCGACATTGGCGCCGATATCAAGCACCACGTCGTCTTCGCGGATCAGGGTGCGGATCAGGTAGCTGATCTCGGGCTCGTAGGCCGCGCCGTGGGGAAAGGCGACGATTTCCTTGGTC
This sequence comes from Magnetospirillum sp., assembly GCA_020217035.1. Classification (GTDB taxonomy): domain Bacteria; phylum Pseudomonadota; class Alphaproteobacteria; order Rhodospirillales; family Magnetospirillaceae; genus Magnetospirillum. Next base: position 9,241 of record JAIWOG010000029.1, read on the forward strand.
GGCGAACGCAGCGCCAGATAGGAATGGGCGTCGGCCACATAGCGGGCGCCATCACGGTCCACCACGAGTTGCGGGGTGTGGAAAGGATTGGTCAGCCCGGCCAACTTGGCCTTGCGGTGGAACGGACGGCCCAGATGGCGGGCGATTCCGCCAATCATCGGGTGGTCCAGAAGGGAGAGAAGAGTTTGCTTGAGGTCCATCGCTCTAAAGCCAATCGCCACCGGTCAGAGGAATCATCTGGCCGGTGATGAAGCCGGACCAATCGGAAAGAAGATAGATCATCAGCGCCGCCGCCTCGTCGGGATGACCGCCGCGCTTCAACGGCACCAGTTCGGCCCGCTCGCGCATCTGCTCGTCGGTGCGGTTGTGCCAACGCTGATGAAATCCGCTCATGATGTAACCGAATCGGACGCCGTTGACCAGAATGCCATGCGGCGCCCCCTCGCGCGCCAAACCCTGCACCATGCATTCCGTTCCACGCTTGGCGACCGCATAAGGAAACGAGGTGGGGCTGCCGCCGTGCAAGGCGGATTCGGTGCCCGTCAGCAAGATGCGGCCACCGCTCGCCTGTTCGCGCATGCGGCGCAACGCGGCACGGGCCAAAAAGGCGGGCTGGTTCAGGTTGACGTCGATTTCCCGTTCCCAGTCGGCACCCGCCATGTCGTTCCAATGGCCGCTGAATTGGATGGAACCGGACAGCACCACCAAGGCGTCGATGCCGCCTGCCCGCGCCACGAATTCGTCCACCAGCGACCGGCAA
>JAIWOG010000030.1 GCA_020217035.1 Magnetospirillum sp.
GCCATGGTGCGCTTTGGCGCGGCTCATGTCACGGGTGTGGACATCACCGTGGGCGGTCTGGAAAAGGCCCGCCGGCAATCGAGCAAATTTCCCGAAGGGGCCAGGATGGAATTCCGTCAGGGATCGGTGACGGACCTGCCGGTCGAGGATGGTGTCGCCGATCTCGCCTGGTGCAACAGCGTCCTGCATCTGGTCGACGATCCCCTGAAGGGTCTGAAGGAACTCAACCGAGTGCTGAAGCCGGGCGGCAAGGCGTTCATTTATGTCAACGGCTCGTTCGGGTTGCTAGAAATACTCGTCCGGGCGCTTTATGCCGCCAACCAGGATTTGCCGCGCAGCCTGTTCCAGCACGCTCTCGCCGCGACCGGCATGAATCCCGGTCGAGTCGCCTGGGTGGTTGGCTTCACCTTTGCCAATTACCGGTTCATGCCGCGGGCCTGGGTCGAGGAGATGATCGCCGAAGCCGGATTCGAGATCGTCACCAAGCTGGAACGCGGCCTTCCCATTGACCAGTGCGAAGCGGTTGCCGCCGGGGCTCCCTACGCCTCGGTGAAATACGGCGAGGCCAAGCTCAATTACCTGATGAGCAAAGTTCGATGATTCGTTTCGGCAAGTCATTCGGCCCGCTGTTTCAGCACAAAAGGGACATGTTTGCCGATAACGACGCACTGCTCGCCCGCCAGCGTCAGCTTGCCGAACTTTACTTGGCACAGCCCGCGCGAACCGGCTGCAAGACATGTGATGCCCCGCTTGGTCCGCCGGATTTCCGCAGCCGGGGCATTCCTTACGCGTCTTGTCCGAGATGTGGTCATCTCAACGGCTGCCATGAAGACAGCGAGGCTCTCTGCGCTGCTCTTTACACCGGAGATGCCGCCACCGACTACGCCCGGGCCTACACAGCAAGCGATGTCGATGCCTATGAACGGCGGGTCGCCGATATATATCTGCCCAAGGCCGCATTCTTGCGCGAGGCCCTGTCCGAGGCCGGACTGGGAGATGCAGGCATCAGTTGCGCCGATCTGGGTGCCGGCTCGGGGTATTTCGTCAGCGCATTGCGCCGGACCGGCTTCACCGCCACCGGATACGAGGTCTCGCCGACACAAGTCGCGCTAGCCAAAGCCATGTTGGGAGAGGGCGCGGTGCACCCCATCGGCGTGAACGATCTTGAATCGCTGGCCGGATCACTTCCTGGGCCGGTGGTCTCGATGATCGGCGTGCTGGAGCATTTACGCCATCCGCGTCGGGTGATGGCGGCCTTGACCGCCAATCCGAATGTACGCCATCTCTATCTTTCGCTGCCCCTGGTTGGCCCCTCCGTCATCATCGAAGCGCTGTTTCCTTCGGTCACGCCGCGCCATCTGGCGGTCGAACACACCCATCTTTACAGCGAAAGTTCCATTGATTGGTTGTGTCGTGAATTTGGTTGGCGCCGTCAATCCGAGTGGTGGTTTGGTTCGGACATCATGGACTTGTTTCGGGCTGGGACCGTGCGGCTGGGTCAGGATCGCGACACGCGTGGCCTGCAAACCATGTGGCTCACCCACCTGCAACCGGCCATGGACGCCTTGCAACTGGCCTTGGACGAGCGCAAGCTGTCAACCGAGGTTCACATGGTGCTGGAGAAGATCTGACCCTGGCTCAGGGGTTGAGATTAAGCCGCCACAGCAGACGTAGCCAATGCCACGACCAGTTCCTGCTCGTCAGTCCATGGTTGGCGCAAAACGCCTGCCGTACCTGTTGAACCGCCGGCGCGTTCCACCACGCAGACACCCCATCCGCCAGTGCGGCCACATGGGCGGCAGCAGCTTCGGGATCGTGATGGACGATGCCAACCTGTTCCATTGCCTGGAATAGCGGCGTGGATTGCCGGCATAATTGCCAGCTGTCCTTGTCCCAAAAGCCGACCCACGGAATATTCGCCGCCATGGCGATGTGCATGGTGGTGCCGGGATTGTCCAGCACCAGCAATCGACATTCGAGCAAACGGCGGGCAAGCTCGAACTGATCCCCCTTGAGTTCGCGGATTTCAGGCCACAACCGGCGCACGAAACTCATATCCTGGAGATCCCAGTCACCAAGATGGTGCGGACGGTAAATCAACTGGTCACGTGTCGCCGCCGGCAAAGCGGCCAGGAATCGCCGCTTCCATTCCCGATAGGTCGCGCTCTGGGCGAGTTGAGGCCCCGAATGCAGACGCGTCATGACCGCGTGCAGGGACGTTCCCACCAGAACGAGATCGGTGTTTTTCTCCCGGTGACGGTCGGCAATACTGCTCAGATAAGGTGACGGAGCCGCGACGAAATGCCCTTGATGGTCTTCCTGCGCCGTCCAACCCCAGGTCAGGAAGGTATGGAAACGATACAGAAAACCGGCGAAGAACGGCACCACCAAGGCTGTGCCGTAATGGCAGCCATATTGCGAGCTGACCAGCTTTTCACCCCGCTCCGCCGCATGGGCGGCCAGGAAGAGCTCGCGTTCGTTGATCCAGGTCACAGGACCGACCTGAAGTCGTCCCGGCGCATAGGGTAAAGCGACGGCTTCCGCCTCCCAGATCGCGTAAGCGTCGCGCAGATGGCCTGGGCGAGCAACCTCGATCAGACGCTGCAAGACCGAAAGGAAAGCCGCGGGAAGAACCGGCATCGGGCGGCTTTGCGCTTCCCCGACCCATGCCGCTTCCACTGGTGGGCGACTGGGGGCCAAGGACAAGAACAGCGAGAACAACAGTCGTCCGACCGGCCCGACACCCCAAACGTTGTCGAAGCGGATCCGCGGCATCAGCTTGCGAGCCAATTGGCGCAACCAGCGGACCCGCGGGGGCGGCAAGTCGCGCGTACGGCCCTGAACGGGGGGCGAAAACGCGACACGTCGCAAGCTCCACGGCGCCGGCGCCAAATGTTCTAGAAACAGAGAATCCAGCCAGTAAATGAAATCGGGATGGGCGATGCCGCGCATCACGAAATCCTTCATGTCGATGAAATTCCAGCTGCCGGTTTCCGCCGCGATGGTGACGGAAAATGCCTCGTGCCCATAGCGGGCAACCGTCGCCTCCATCAGCCGATAGCGCAAATAGGCGACTTCGGCCAAGCGGAATAGCCAAGTGAAACTCAACAGATACCAGTATTGGTAACCGTGATCGACCTTCCAGCGGGTATTCATCTCCTGACCCAGCAGCACGATTTGCGCCTCGGTCAGCTCACGGATGGTTTCTCCCGCCTGATAAAACGCCTGGTGCGTGGGAAAGGCGTCGATGAACGGCAAGGTGGACCAGTCGGGAAAGCGGTCCTCGCGCCCCACGAAGCAGGCTGGCGAGAGCGCCACGTCGCGGCTGGGATCGAAATCGTCCGGGACACTGGTCAGGAACAGGCGGCGTTCGACCTTGGGGCTCATTGTCGACCGTACTCGTCCTCGATGCGGACGATATCGTCCTCGCCCACATACTCGCCCGACTGCACCTCGATCATGCGCAGCGGAATCTTGCCGGGGTTTTCCAGCCGATGCAGGGTGCCGGCAGGAATGAAGGTGGATTCGTTCTCGCGCACGATGAAGGTGTTTTCGCCGCACGTGACCCGCGCCGTGCCGGTCACCACCACCCAGTGCTCGGACCGGTGCCAGTGCTTTTGCAGGGAAAGTTTCGCCCCCGGATTGACCTGGATGTGCTTCACACGATAGCGATAGCCGTCATCAATGGTCTGGAACCATCCCCAAGGCCGCCAGACCCGGCTGCCTTGGGTCGCTTCGGAACGTCCCGACCTTTTCAGATGCTGGACGATTTCCTTGACATCCTGGTCGTGGGCCTTGTCCGCCACCAGGACGGCATCGTCGGTGGCGACGATCACCAGATTGTCGACCCCCAGGGCCGTCACCAGCTGATGCTCGCTGCGGACATAGGTATTGCGGGTGCCGCTGGCGATGACGTCGCCCAAAAGCACGTTGCCGCCATCGTCTTGCGGGCTCTCCGCCCACAACGCCGACCATGACCCGATATCCGACCAGCCCATGTCCACCGGCACCACTGCCGCCTTGTCGGTGTTTTCCATCACCGCGTAATCGATGCTTTGACCGGCGATGGCGGAAAAAGGCGCCTCGGCCAGACGGAAGAAAAACAGGTCCGACACCCCCTCGGCCATGGCAGTGCGGCAGAGGTCGACCATGGCGGGCGAAGCGCGGGTCAATTCCTCCAGATAAGTCCGGGCCGAAAACAGGAAAATGCCCGAATTCCAGTAATAGCCACCCAAGGCCAGGTAGTTCTTGGCGGTATCGAGGTCGGGCTTTTCGACGAAACGATCGACGGCCAAGCCCTCCCCCACGGGCTGCCCGCCCTTGATGTAACCATAGCCGGTATTGGGTTCCGTCGGTTGGATGCCGAAGGTGACCAGCATGCCGTTTTCCGCCAGTGGCGCGGCCTTGGCGATGGCGGCGCGGAAAGCCTCGACATCCTTGATCCGGTGATCCGACGGCATCACCAGAAGCAGGGCGTCGGGTTCGGACTGGACCAGAAGAGCCGCCGCCGCCGCCGCCGGAGCCGTGTTGCGGCCCACCGGTTCGATGACGATGGTGCGCGGGTCGATGCCGGCCTCGCGCAGTTGTTCGGCGACAATGAAGCGATGTTCCTGGTTGCAGACGATGACCGGCCGACCGGGCAGCCGTCGCGCCGTATCCTGCAACAGCGTCGCCTCGCCCGTCAGCGACAACAATTGCTTGGGCTGCATTTCCCGTGACAACGGCCACAGCCGGGTGCCAGCGCCGCCGGACAGAATGACGGGAACGATCTCGGCCATGAACGGCTCTCCAAAGGAAGTCGGCGTCAGTTACGATGGCGAAGGGTGACTGTCAAGTGCCGCTGCCGCCATGGTGTGCAGGCCGTTCGCCAAAGTGACGTGCGGCACCCAGCCTAACTCCCGCAACGGCGTGTCGTCCACCACCAGTGAACCGATCAGGCGCTCGGCCGCCGCACGTTTCCCGATGACGCTTGCCGCCAACCGCAACAGTCCCGGAGGCACGGCGGGCAACCGGGGGCGGACCCCCAGTCCGTCAGCCAGCAACCGGATCAGTTCCGGTGTCGAAACGTCATCGCCGTCCCGAATCAGGAAGCACCCCTGGGCATCGTGGGCGACCAGGAAAGACAGCCCCCTCACCAGATTTTCCACGCCCACCAGGGATCGTCGGTTATCCACGCCGCCCAGCGGCAAGGGTGCGCCCAAGCGTATCATCCGCAACAACGCCGCCAAATTGCCCTTGGCCCCAGGGCCATGCACCAAAGGCGGGCGGAGAATGGCCAAGGACAAGCCCTGGCGGGCGGCAAAGGCGGTCAAGGCCGCTTCGGCCTCGGCCTTCGACACCCCATAGGGATCGACCGGGGCCGGGGCATCGTCGGCACGGAACGGCCGATCCATCGCGGTGGCCTCGCCATTCACCTTGATGGAGCTGACAAAAACGAAACGGCCCACCCCCATGTCAGCCGCCTGCTCCGCCAGGCGCACCGCGCCGTCACGGTTGACATGACGGAACAACGCCAGGCGATCAGCGGCTTTATCCTTCATCACATGGGCTCGTGCCGCCAGATGGATGACGGCGTCACATCCTTTCAGGGCGTTTCTCCAATCCGTCTCCGGCCCCAGCGACGCCACCACTCGCGCCTCCACCCCCAGCGGCAGGAAGGCATCCGTGCGCCGCACCGCCGCCACCACCCGGTGGCCGCATTCCAGCAGATGACGGCAGGTGGGCACCCCGACGAAACCCGAAGCGCCGGTGACCAGAATCTTCATGCCGCAATTCCCTTGGACCAGCGTTGCAACAACGTCAACAGCGCAGCGGTGACGACCACCGCACCGCCACCTCCCAACCATGGCGCCCCGGTCACGGCGACGACGGCGCAGCCGATCAGCAAAAGATTGCCGCCCAAGACCGCCAGCGCCACCTGATCGTGACGCTTTCCCCCCTGCACCGCGCGTTGATAGAAATGCTTGCGATGGGCTTGCCAGACCTTCTCACCGTTCAATCCACGACGGACCAAGGTGATGGTGGCGTCGGCCAGGTAATAAGCGGGCAAAATCAGCGCGGCGGCCAACTGGCCGCTGGTCGCCAGCAAGATCAGCAACCCCCCGAGAACGAAGCCGAACGGCACGGATCCCGAATCGCCCAGGAACAGCTTCGCCGGGTGCCAGTTGAACAGCAGGAAGGCCCCCCCCACGACCGCGACGATGCCGCCATAGGGAAGAAGTTCCAACGCCCCGCCAAACAGCGTCATCATGGCCACACCGCCCCCCAGGCTGAGCGTCTCGATTCCGGTGATGCCGTCGATGCCATCCATGAAATTGTACAGGTTGACGAACCACAACCAAGCAAGCACCGTGATCAGCCGATCCAGCCACGGCGCCAACACGCCTTGAAAAACCAGCGCCGTTTCGGGGAGCAAGGCCAGAACGGCGCCGATCACCACCGCATGAGCACCGAAGCGAGGCAACACGGGCAGCGAATAGCGGTCGTCCAGCCACGACATCGCCATCAGCACCAGCGCCCCCAAACCCAGGCCAACGGCCAGGATACCGCCGTGGCCCCAGCCCGAAAGCATCAACAGCAGCGCCATCACCGGTGTGGTGGCCAGTCCGCCGCCACGCGGCGTCGGCAGGGTATGGCTGGACCGTTCGTTGGGCAGATCAAGGATTTGCCGGCGAAGAAGATAGGCCAGAACCTTGCGGGTGACGACGATGGTGGCCGCCGCCGCAACAAGGAACAAGGGCCAGGATTCCTGCCAAGTGGCGGGCAGGCTTTGCAGTGCGATCACCGTCTCAGCCCTCGTCGAGCATGACCCGTTGTCCACTGGCCAGGGCGTCCAGCACAGCGATGGTGGCCAAGGCGGTCTCAGCCAATTCGGTTTCGTCGACAGGGGCGGGACCGCCCCCGGTGACGGCCGCGACAAAGGCTTCCAACTCGCCACGATGCCCTTTGTCCTGACCCAACTTGGCCTTTTCGACTCGAGTGCGACCGTTTTCGGTGATCGACATGGTGAGAAAATTATCGATGACGACAACCGTTCCGCCAGCGAAACACTCGTACCGTTCTTTGGAATACGCGGTGTCGCCTTGGGCCGTGTAGACGATGGTGGCCAGCGAACCATCGGCGAAGCCAAGGGTCACCGTCAGATCGTCGCAGCCGCCATGGGTGATCTTGGCGGCGTCCGCTTGAACACTGACGATCGGGCTGCCGACCAACGCGCGCGCCAGGTCGATGAAATGGCATCCCTCGCCAAGAATGCGTCCCCCCCCCTCTTCGGCGGCATTGACCCAGCTTTCCGCCGGCAACGCTCCGGCGTTGACCCGCAGCACCAACATCTTGGGGCCGGCGTGGCGGGCCAGAATCTGGCGGGCCTTGACCACCATGGGGGCGAAGCGGCGGTTGAACCCCACGGTGAAGAAAGCGGTGGAAGCCTGGCGGGCGGCGATCACCTGGTTGAGCTGGTGACGGTCCAACGCCAGCGGCTTTTCCACGATCACCGCTTTGCCGGCGGCCAGGATACGAGCGGTCAACGCGGCGTGGTTGGAATGACGGGTGGCGACCAGCACGGCATTGATGGCCGGATCATCCAAGACGGCGTCGAGCTCGGTGGTAGCGCGGCTGAAGCCGTAAGCGGACTGGGCATGGTCGGCGGTCTGGCCGCGGGTGGTGCAGATGGTACGCAACTCGACGCCGGGAATACGCTTGAGTTCCGGCAGCAGCACGGTCCGGGCAAAGCTTCCGGCCCCGATTACGCCCAGCACGCATTGCCCCGCCCGCACAGCCGGAGGAGCGAAAACCGGGGTCGCCGTTTTTGTTATTTCTTCGTAATGAAGCACCACTCCCATATTGGGTTCGGTACGCTCGGTAACCAGCGTATAAGCCGCCTCGACCCGATCGAAGGGGAAACGGTGCGTGATCAGCGAGCCGACGTCCAGACGACGCGGCAAGGCCGTATCCATCAAACGCACGCATTCCTTCAGGTTCTCGGCCTCGGTCCAACGGACCCAGCCGACTGGATACTTGACCCCGCGACCCTCGAAATCCTCGTCATAGCGTCCCGGCCCATAGGAACGCGACACCACCAACTGCAATTCCTTCTTCATGAAGGCGGCGTAAGGGAACTCGGTGCCGGTCTTGCCGACCATCACCACCTTGGCCCGGTCGCGGGCCAGTTCGGCGGCCAGTTCCAGGGGTTCCGAGGATTCGGTGGCAGCAGCGATCACGATGCCGTCGCACCCCAGTCCGCCGGTCAACCCGGCGACCGCCTCGGCCAGACCGGCCTGGTCCAGACGCCAAGTCAACTCGGCGCCATTTTTGCGGGCGAGGTCAAGGCGAGCGGGATCGACATCGACCGCCACCACGCGAACGCCGGAAAGTTGCAACAATTGGCTGACCAATTGCCCCACCAGCCCGACACCCAGCACCAGCACCACGTCGCCCAATTGCGGCACCAGATTGCGCAAGCCGGCCATGGCGATGGAAGCCAGGGTTCCGAAGCAGGCTTCCTCGTCCGACACGCCATCGGGAATGGGGGCGACCAGATTGCGGGGCACGACGTTGAGTTCGGCATGGTTGGCCAGCCCGGCCCCGGCAATGGCGACCCGTTGGCCGACGTGAAACGCCCCCTCAAGCCCGGCCCCGATGGCCACCACCTCGCCCGCGGCGGAATAGCCCAGCGGCATCGGTTCGTCCAGGCGCGCCATGACCGCCCGGAAAGTGGCCAGAACCCCGTCGCGACGCGCCTTGTCCATCACCTTCCTGACCAGGTCAGGACGTTCCTTGGCCTTGCCTGCCAAGCTTTTCTTGGCGAAATCGATCACCATGCGCTCGGTCCCGGCCGAGATCAGCGACGCGCGGGTCCGCACCAGCACCGAACCGGCCCGCACCTGCGGCGCGGGAACTTGCTTCAAGGCCAGCTTGCCGGATCGCGCACTTTGGATGACCTGCTTCATTGGATTGCCCTTTAGGTAGACCATCCGCTATATACGGTGTTCCCTCGGCGTGTGGAAAGCTGAAATCATGTGCGGCTTTGCCGCGATCCTCGCCAGTTTGCGATCCCGATCCCCCGTCGATGGCGACGAATTGTCGCGTATTCGCGACGCCATGATCGCCCGTGGCCCCGATGGCGCCGGGTTGTGGCTGTCGCCGCGGGGCGAGGTGGGCTTGGCCCATCGTCGCCTCGCCATCATCGACCTGTCGCCGGCCGGGGCTCAGCCCATGGCCAGCGAGGATGGGCGCCTGCGCATCGTCTTCAACGGCGAGATCTACAATTATCGCGCCTTGCGGGAAGAGTTGCAGGCGGAAGGGGTCAGGTTCGTCTCGCATACCGACACCGAGGTGATCTTGCAACTCTATCGCCGGCATGGCCGCATGATGCTGGATCGCCTGCGGGGCATGTTCGCCTTCGCCCTGTGGGACGAGGAAGCGGGCGGATTGTTGTTGGCGCGGGATCATTTTGGCATCAAGCCGCTTTATGTGGCCGATGACGGCACCACCTTGCGGGCGGCCTCGCAGGTCAAGGCGCTCCTGGCCGGCGGACGGGTCGACAGCGCCGCCGATCCGGCGGGCCATGCCGGCTTCTTCCTTTGGGGCCACGTTCCCGAGCCACACACGCTTTACCGTGGCATCCGAGCCTTGGCGCCAGGCACATGGTTATGGGCCACCAGCGCCGGCGAGCGTCGCGAAGGGCGGTTCTTCGACCTGACGGCGGAACTGGCCGCCGCGCGGGAAGCCCCGGCACCCGACCTGCGCACCAGCTTGCTCGACAGCGTCCGTCATCATCTGGAAGCCGACGTGCCGGTGGGGGTTTTCCTGTCGGCGGGACTGGATTCCACCACGTTGACGGCGCTAGCCGCCGAAACGGGCCGGGCGCCCCCCCGCACGGTGACCCTAGGCTTCGCCGAATTCGCCGATTCGTCCATGGACGAAGTGCCGCTGGCCGAACAGGTGGCGGCCCATTACCGCTGCGACCACGCCACCATCCGTGTCACCGCCCAGGATTTCG
>JAIWOG010000031.1 GCA_020217035.1 Magnetospirillum sp.
CCGCCAATCGCGAGCGCCTTCTCGCCGACATGGATCAGCCGTCGGTCGATGGCGTCAACACCTGGTTCGTCGCCCGCGCCGCCCGTGCCAGGGGCCTCAAGGTGGCCCTGTCCGGGCTGGGCGGCGACGAATTGTTTGCCGGCTACAACGACTTCGCCGCCATTCCGAAGATGGTCGGATTGATGGCGCCGTTTCGTCTGATGCCGCCCCTGGGTCGGGCGCTGCGGGCAGCCAGTGCGCCGTGGATCGGCAAGTTCACCTCTCCCAAGGCGGCCGGCCTCGCCGAATACGGCTGGAACTGGGGCGGAGCCTATTTGTTGCGCCGCGGCCTGTTCATGCCCTGGGAACTGCCCCAGGTCATGGATTCCGACATGGCGCGAACCGGCCTGCGCATGCTGGCCCCGCTTGCCAGCCTTGACGCCGCACTGGCCGGAATCGGCGACGATCGGCTCAAGGTCACGGCACTGGAAACCTCTTTCTACATGCGCAACCAGTTGCTGCGCGATTCCGACTGGGCCGGGATGGCGCATTCCCTGGAAATCCGCACGCCGCTGGTGGACATCGGGTTGTTCCGTGCCGTGCTGCCGCTGATCCTCGGCCCCAATCCACCGGGCAAGCGGTGCATGGCGGCGACGGCACGGCCCGCCTTGCCCGCCGCGGTGCTCAATCGCGCCAAAACCGGTTTTTTCGTCCCGGTGGCACAATGGCTGGGGGAAACCTCGTTGAAGGGCTGGGCCCGTCGGGTGTGGCAAGCGCACGGTTGTTGACCGCATCACGCCGAATAGAGTATTCGAAACACACTGAAGCAGAAAAATTCCTTTAATTTTCTTAGGGTTACCATGGAACGCCGGCGTATCATCCTGATTTATCCCGAACAGGGGTTTTCCGGAAACTATGTGCGGCACATGCCGCTCAGCCTGTTGTATGCCGCCGCCGAAGTGGTCAAGGCGGGCTATGACGTGCAAATCCTCGACACGCGCATCGTCGAGGATTGGGGCCGACGACTGGCGCAATTGCTGGCCGAAACCCCCGCCTGCTGCGTCGGCATCAGCGTCATGTCCGGTCGCCCGATCACCAATGCCATCGCCATCGGTCGCAAGGTCAAATCCCTGGCCCCGAACGTCCCGGTGGTGTGGGGGGGGCCGCACGCCACCTTTTATCCCGAAAGCATCCTTGACGAACCCAGCTGTGATTATGTGGTTTCGGGTTATGCCGCCCATAGCTTCCACAAGCTGGCCGACGCGTTGAACGGCCACGGCACCCTTGATCTGGTTCCCGGCCTGTCCTGGCGGGAAAACGGCCATGTCCGGCGTAACCAGGCCGAGGACAAGAAGTTCGAATCGCTCCCCTGGCAGGATGTCCCCTATCACTTGATCGAGGATTACTCCGTCTATGGTCAAGTCGACCAGGACCGCCGGATTTTTTCCATGTATTCGGCGCTGGGATGCCCCTACAAGTGCTCGTTCTGCTCGTCACCCGCCCAATACGCCCCGATCGAAGGCAAGAAATGGATCCCGCTGGATGCCAAGGACGTCGTCGATCATATCCAGTTCGTGGTCGAGCGGTATCAGGCCAACTACATCTACTTCATCGACGACGACAGCTTTCCCAAGCTGGATCACGTCCGCTCGGTGGTCGAGGAAATCCGCCGCCGTGACCTGCCGGTCAAGCTTGGTTTCCGCGGGGCGCGCATCAATGAAATCAAGCGCATGAGCGATGAGTTCCTGACCATGTTGGCGGAAGCGGGAACCGACATCTTGCATATTGGCGCCGAAAGCGGGTCTGATCGCATCTTGAAGTTGATCCGCAAGGACTGCACCGCCCAAGACATCGTCGAGATCAACCGTAAACTGGCGCGTCACCCGGAAATCACCGCCGCCTATAATTTTCTGATGGGCGTGCCGACGGAAACGCTGGATGAATTGAAGCAGACCCGGGACCTCATGCTGCAATTGGTGGCGGATCACCCCAATTGCATCATCTTTCCGCCCAACAAGTTTCGGCCGCTTCCAGGAACCGAACTATACGACGTGGCGGCGAAGGAATGGGGCTACCGCATGCCGGCGACCCTGGAGGAATGGGCCAACATCGAAGTCGAGGCCAAGGCCAACAGTCAATGGTATCCGCCGGGGATGGAGCGTTTCTTCAACCTGATGTTGATTTGCTCCTATTTCATCGACAACAAGGTGATGAAGGTAAGCCGCGGCAAGACCTTGTTTTTCAAATTCGCCAGGATTCTCAATTTTCTCTATCGCCCCATCGCATTGTTTCGGTTGCGACACGGGATTTCCTTCGGTTTGGTCGAATATGCCGGTTACCGCCTGATGACCCGGCTGCTATCCCGTTCAAGCGGAGGCCGTTGACCCATGTGCGGCATCGCCGGCTTCGTCGGCACTTTGGACGATGCCGGCCAATGCCTCAAGTCCATGGCCGACAGCCTTGCCCATCGCGGCCCCGACGGCCAGGGTTTGTGGACTTCGGGTGACGGTGTTCATCTGGCCCACCGTCGCCTTGCCATCGTCGATCTGACCGAAACCGGAACCCAACCCATGCAGGCCCCGTCGGGGCAGGTCGTGGTATTCAACGGCGAAATCTACAACCACCTCCAGATTCGCCAGCGTCTGGAAACGGAAGGTGTGGCATTTCGAGGACGTTCCGATACGGAAACGTTATTGGCGGCTTGGAACCGTTGGGGCGTGGATTGCCTTGACCAACTGGTTGGCATGTTCGCCTTCGCCTTGTGGGAGCCAAGCACACGCCGCCTTTACTTGGTGCGCGACCGTCTGGGCAAAAAGCCGCTCTATCTGTTCCATCAGGGGGGATTTCTGGCCTTCGCGTCGGAAGCCAAGGCGTTGCTGACGGTGCCGCGCATCCGCACGGCGGTGAGCATGGATCCGTTTGCCCTGACCGATTTCCTGACATTCGGCTACGTGTTGGGAGAAAAAAGCGCTTGGCGTGGCATCACCCGTTTGCCGCCCGCCCATTGGCTGTGTCTGGACACCACGACGGGCGACATCCGGCAGCAATGCTACTGGCATCTTCACCATCACGTCCTGGCGGAACGCGAACCCTATGACCGGCGGGCACAAAACCGTTTCGTCGAGTTGCTGGACGATGCGGTGCGGTTACGGCTGGAAGCCGACGTGCCGGTGGGCTGCTTCCTTTCCGGGGGGCTGGATTCCTCGGCCATCGCCGCCACCGCGGCGCGGCTGTCGCCGCGACGCCTGCTGTCCTTTTGCGCCGGATTCGCCCGCCAGGGGTTTGACGAAACCGCCCATGCCCAAAAGGTGGCGGCACACCTGGGATTGGACCATCACCGACTGGATGGAGGAGCGGACGGAGCCGACGCCATCGAGCGAGGTCTGGACGCCAGCGACGAGTTCTTCGCCGACACCTCGTTGCTTCCCACCTGGCGCTTGAACCAGGTGGCATCATCACACATCAAAGTGGCCCTGAGCGGCGACGGCGCCGACGAAATCCTGGCCGGCTACCCCACCTATGCCGCCAACCGGGTCTATGCGGGGTATCGCTTGTTGCCATCATGGCTGCAAGCGGGGCTGGACAGCTGCGCCCGGCGGTTTTTGCGCCCCAGCTATGGCAAGGTGTCGCTGGATTACAAGTTACGCCAGTTCCTGTCCGCTCGCGGCCAGAGCGCGGAACGAGCCCATGCCTGGTGGCGGGTGGTGTTCGACGCCGCGGCGCGGCGCGCCATGCTGAGCGACGAGCTGCTGGAAGAAATCGGCGACTATGACCCGATGGCCACCTTCGACACCCATTTCGACAAGGTGGCCGGGGCTGGTTTCCTCGACCGTTGCCTTTATGTGGACGTCAAGACTTGGCTGGTCGACGATATTCTGGTCAAGGCCGACCGCATGAGCATGGCCCACGGGCTGGAAGTGCGGTCGCCGTTTCTCGATCATCGCCTGGTCGAATTTTGCGCCCGCCTGCATCCCAGCGGCAAGATGGCCGGTTGGCGGCGCAAAGTCGTCCTGAGGGACGTGATGGCCCCCCATCTGCCGGCCGCCATCTTGGCCCGACGAAAGGAAGGCTTTGGGGCACCGGTGGCCGAACTGGGTCGCAACCGGCCTCCGGCTATGGACTTTCCTGGGCATTTCCGCCAAAATTTCGTCCTCGACGGTAGCCGCGAAGACATCACTTACAAGTCCTTCTCGCTCGCCGTGCTTAGCCAATGGATGCGACGCTGGGCCGTGGCCGACGTGGCTCGAATGAATGGACAAAGGCGCCATGAGTGCAGGTCTTAGCTATATCGTCCCCGCCTACAATGAAGAACACGGCATCGCGGCCACCATCGGACGGCTCCGCAAGGCGCTTGGAGCCTTGGGCATGGCCTATGAGATCATCGTGGTCAACGACGGCTCGCGAGATGACACCAAAGCCAGGATTGAAGAACTGGCGGGCGACGACCTGAAGCTGATCAGCCATCCAACCAATATCGGCTACGGCAGTTCAATCAAGACCGGCATCAAAGTGGCCCGCTACGATTGGATCGGCATCGTCGACGCCGACGGCACCTATGACATCGAGGAATTGCCGCACCTGATCGAACGCATGAATCAGGGGTTCGACATGGTCGTGGCCTCGCGCCGGAACGTCTTGGCGCTGGACAAGCCGATGAAGCGCTTTTTCCGGCGCCTGTTGATCGCGTCCCTGAACCTTATGGTCGGCGCCCGCATCGAGGATCCAAACAGCGGCTTTCGCGTGTTCACCCGCAAGCTGGCCCTGACCTTCTTTCCCTTTCTGTGTAACACCTTCTCCTTCACCACATCCCTTACCGTGTTCGCCTTGGGCGAACGGTTTTTCGTCAATTACGTACCTCTCAATTATTCCGTCCGCACTGGCAAAAGCAAAGTCCGGCATTTCCGCGATTCGCTGCGCATGATGCAGCTTGTCTTGCAGGGAATAACATTTTTCAACCCGATTAAGTTCTATCTGGTGATGACCTTGGGGTTCCTGGCGGTTTTTCTGGTGCCGTCGGTCCTCATCGGTTTTTCCGGATTGGTTTGGTTGAGCTACATGTGGTTCGGAAGCGGGGTTTTGTCCTGCCTGTTGGTGGGGATGGGGATTTTAGCCGACGTGACGCGCATCTCCGCCCTGGAGCGCATTCATGATTCATGAGGCGGCAGGCCGGCGGTTCGTTTTCTGGGTGTTCCTGATCGGCGTCCTTTTGGTGACGATGACCCGCGGCGATTTGGCCGCCATGCTGACCCAGACCTTGCAAGAGTTTCGTGGCTTCGACGAAACCTGCCTTTCCTGTCATCGCAACACGGCCTGGCTGTTCTATCTGCTACAGAACGCATTCTCGTTGCTGTCGCAGTTGTTCTTTCTTGGCCCCGATGCCGGGGCGCTGTCCGTCGCGACGCCATGGGGTTTTGCCGATGCGGCAAGGCATAACCAACTGGCCGTGTTGATCATGGCCTATTATGGTCATCGTCTTGTTTTTTCCCTGCCGATTTACTGGCTTGCCTGTCACTTGTTCCGCCAGACATGGATGCGCCTGGCCTATGTCTTGGCAATGCTGGCATTGCTGGGCGGGTGGCCGGCGCTAATGGTCAACCTGTTGTTCCAGACGGCCCAGCTCTTCGTTGACTGGCCGCCATCATATTACCTCTTCCCCCATCCCATCTTGAATTTTGATTGGGCGGCGCTGGGTTTCGTCCATCTGCTGGCCTTGGCCCTGATCCGCAATCATGACCGCCTGACGTGGGCGGCGCCGGCTTATGCGGCTTTTGGCCAAGTGATGATGGACAATCTTGGCTTGGTGACGGGAATCGCTTTTTTTCTCGCTGTCTGGGGGAAAGGCGAACGCAAGCGCGCGCTTTCGGTCTTGTTCTTGAGCGGCCTTTCATCGGGCCTGGTGTTGGCGACGTTTGTCTTGTTCGGCCATATGAACATGGAGCAGGAGGGCGTCCGCGCCGCCACCGGATTGAGCGGCTTCGATGCCGTGCGGGCTTGGCTGGGCCATTACTGGGAAAGCATCGGCAAATACAATTTTCTGTGGCTGAACGTTACCATTGCGAATTTGGTGTCGGTGATTTTCTGGCCCGTCATGGTCGGCACGGTCATGGGTTTACTGTCGCGGCCCCTGTATCATGATGACAACAAGCCGCTTCGCGCCCTGGCGCTGCCGGCCGTCGCGTTTTCCTTCAGTCTTTTCCTGGCCATGTTCAAAAGCGGCCTGGGTTCGGACATGGGGCGTCAAGCCTTGCCGCTGGCCAGTCTTCTTTTACCGCTGTCTTGGTATCTCAGTGCGCAGCTCGTCAAAACGCGGCCTGCCGCCTGAGAGCCTTGGGATGATCAGCGCGAGGACTTGTCGAAAGCACGGCAAAACCACGCCATGGCGGCGGAAAGCACCATCAGGACCAGCAACGCCTTGGCGCCGCCGCCCAGCCAAAGACTGGCGGCCTGATCAAAATCGGCGAACCAGCTTGATAAAGCCAGCGGGATCACCGATTGCGGCGCAAGCAACCGCCACCATGACAAGCCGGCCAGGATTGCGACGACAGCGGACGCCACGGCAATGGCCATTGGCCAACCACCGTGCAGGAAGCCCTCTCCCAGCAAGGTAATCGACGCAGAATGCCCCGTGTTCTGACCTGCCGGCGTCAGGCAATAGCGAACGGCGTAATCGGCGCCGTTCGAATAGTTGGGCTTTTCCGGGTTAAGAACACGCGGAACAAGAATTCCGAAAAAATATCCGGGGTCCACGGAAGTCGCCGCCACCTCGGCATGGCTGGCGACGCTTGCCAGGCAATACATGGTTTCGGCCTGTCGATAGATCACTTTGCTGCGGGTGAATTTATAGACAGGCACCCACAACGGATCACCAGGTAAACTGCCGACGGCTATGGCGTTGCGCATCGCCCCCATATACGCCAAGCCGGCGCCAGCGCATAAGCCGACCAGACAAATGACGAGCGTCAGTTGCCGCCAACTGAACGGGCGCAGCACGGAAACATAAAGAACGCAGGCAAGGAAAGTCAGGGCCAGGGGCTTCAACACGCCGGGAGACAACACCGATGCGAAAGCGAGCGCCGATACGATGAAGGCCACGCTGCTCCAGCGTTCACCTTGGGACCACCATACGGCGAACTGCGCCAAACACCAACATGCGGCGACAACGGTTCCGAATTTCACTTGATCCAGCACATCACCCGACTTTGATCGCGTCAAAAAGCCGATCACCATGACGCCGACGGTGATGACGGCCACCGCCCAGAATTGTGCTGGCCTCCTTGACGGGATCGAGCGTGCGGGATTGCATTGAACCAGAAGGCAAAGAGCCAGCAGCAATGCGAGGGAAAATTCCAGCACAAGCAACTCTGTCCTTGTGGCGTAAGCATGCTGGATTACCTCGGGAAGCGCGATGTCGAATTGCGCGACGCGGCGCTGGTAGTCGGCGACAAAAGCTTCGGCGTTGTCGAAGGGCAGTGCGCTTGCCCGTATCTCGACTTCCGCCGCCCCAGCCAGGGAATAAAAGACGATGATCAGCAGCGGCAGCAGAAGCAGCGGCGATCCGGCGGCGTGGCGCCCGGGCCCGCGCGCCACGGCCCGCAAGGATAAGATCACCGCGCCCAAGGTGGCGCATCGAACGGTCCACGGCGACCATCCCCACAGCAGCGGAGCCGCCACCATGACACCGAACACAAAAGCGATGGACAAATAAGAGACCCTTCGAGACGTCATTGCGCGACTGCCTCGGTCAGTTCGGCAAGGCGACGGCGAGCCTGTCGATAACGCCCATCCAACCCGCCTTCGATGGCCAAATGCTGATAGCCCCGGGGAGCGCCTAGCTCGACATGATCGGCCAGGAGCGCCAACCGATGGATCCCCGGCCGATTGCAGCCGCGGATTCCCGACCGACAAAACCGATGGTGCCGACCAATCACCGACAAAGCGCTGGCGTCAATGCTGTCGATGTCGCCGAAGGGAAAAGCGAACCATTCCATCGGGCAACCCAAGCGTTTTTCGAGCATGGTCTTCGCGTCGCCGACTTCCGATTCGAGCGCGGACGCGCTCAAGGTCGACAGACGACGATGCGTCATGGTGTGACTGCCGATCGTGTGCCCGCGCCGGGCCAGTTCCTGGACCTCCGGCCAATTCATCAAACGAAGGTCCGGGGCCAGACAATCCGGGGAAACACGGCCGTCGAAGATGGTGGCGGCGATCGACCTCCGCTGGTCCTGTGGATCAAGTTCCATCAACCGGGGACACAGAAACAGCATCGCTTTGGCACCATGCCGTTCGACGATGTCGCAAGCCTGGATGTTCGAGGCAAAGCCGTCGTCAAAGGTGATGACGCACCGTTGCCGGTCGGAGGCAGCCCCCCCCGACAGCAACACCGCCGCCTCGTCGGGCGAGGCCAGCAACCCGGACCGCGCCAACGTTGCGACCAAGGTCTCGAATACGGGCATCTGGCTGGCGGCGATGTCGTGGAACAGCAAGAACCGAATGCCGCCCCCCTGGCCGGTCAGATGCCGCCAAAGACGGTTGACCGTTCTCAGAGGGGGGGCCAAGGTATAGCGCAACGCCATGATCCAAGACCCTTTCCCTACAGTTCCCGCATCAAAACCTGGGCGATGCGTTCGCCCGCTCGGCCATCCCAGAACTCGGGCCGCAACCCGGCCTTGCCACCGGTGTTAAGAATGTCTTGGAAGGCGGCCATGATGGTTGACGGCTCGGTTCCCACCAGGGTGTTGGTTCCTTCGGTGATGGTGATCGGCCGCTCGGTGTTCTCACGCACGGTCAGGCAAGGAATGCCCAAGGCCGTCGCTTCTTCCTGCAACCCGCCGGAATCGGTGACCACAAGTCGGGCCGTGCGCATCAAACCCAGCATTTCCAGATAGCTCAGGGGGGGCAACAGCTTGATGCCCGCCGCTTCGACCCGCGGCAACAGGCCGGCGGCATCGATGCGGGCACGGGTGCGGGGATGCATGGGAAAAACCACCGGCACCGCCGCCGCCACTTCGATCAGGCAGGCCAAAAGCCGCTCCAGCACCTTGGGCTCGTCCACGTTGGAAGGCCGGTGCAAGGTGACCACCGCATAGCCACCCGGCAGGCCGACCGTCGTCATGGCCGGTACCGCCAGTTCCATATTGGCGAGCAAGGTGTCGATCATCACGTTGCCGACGAAATGGATGCGCACCGGATCGATCCCTTCGCGCATCAGATTGGCGGCGGCGCTGCGTTCGGTGGTGAACAGAAGGTCGGAAAGCTGATCCGTCAGCACCCTGTTGATTTCTTCGGGCATGGTCCGGTCAAAGGAACGTAACCCCGCTTCGACATGGATCACTTTGACGTTTTTCTTGGCCGCGACCAGCGCACAGGCGATGGTGGAATTGACGTCACCCACCACCAGCAGCGCATCGGGCCGCAACCGGTCCAGCACCGGCTCGAAGCGCAGCATGATCTCGGCGGTTTGCTCGGCGTGGCTTCCCGAACCGACACCCAGGTTGACATCCGGTTGCGGCAGTCGAAGATCTTGGAAGATGCGATCGTTCATCGCCTCGTCGTAATGCTGGCCGGTGTGCACCAGCGGAGCGGCCATGCCCACCGCTTTCAAGGCGGCGATCACCGGACCGATCTTCATGAAGTTCGGACGGGCGCCCACGATGCTGAGAATTGTCTTGGGCATCGCCATATCACTCAGAATTTACGTGAAGACACAAGATCAGCGGGCATGTGCGACAGGCGTATGAAGTGGGCGAGGACGTGCATGATCGATTGATGGACGTCCTCGATAATGCCGTAATTGTCGGCGACCACATGAATGTTGACGTCGGCAAGACTTGCCGTGCGCCCGCCGCTGAAACCGGTCATCGAGATCGTCTTGATCCCCAGCGCTTTCGCCGCCTGTATCGCTCGCACCACGTTTTCCGAATCTCCCGACGAGCTGATGGTGATCAAGACGTCGCCGGGACGGCCCAATTGGCCGACCTGCCAGGCAAAAACTTCGGAATAGGCGATATCGTTGGCGATGGCG
>JAIWOG010000247.1 GCA_020217035.1 Magnetospirillum sp.
AGCGGCCCGAGGCGCCGATGATCGCCACCGCGTCGTTGCCGTCGCGGGCGGCGCGGCCGCGGCGCGGGGCGGCGACGATGGCGGGGGCGATGGCGGGGGCGATGGGCGGCGGCGGCATGGGCGCCGGTTCAGCCTTTGCCGGAAGCAAGCGGGACAGATGCTCCACCAGGGCGCCGATGGTGGGATGGGCGTAAATGGCGGTGGCCGGCAAGTCGGTTCCCAGCAGGGCGTTCAGCTTGCGGAGCCAGGTGACCGCCAGGATGGAATCCAGTCCCAGCTCCAGGAAGCCGGCATTGTCATGGATGTCGGCGCTGTCGATCAGCAAGTCCTGCGCCAGGCTGTCGACCACCTGACGGCGCAATTCAGTGGGGGCCGGCGCAGGGGCCGGCGCAGGGGGCGGCGCGGGGACGGGCGCGGGTGCCGCTTGCCCACCCAGATGCGCCACCAGGGCGCCGATGGTGGGGTGGGCATAGATGGCGGTGGCCGGCAATTGCGTCCCCAGCAGGGTGTTCAGCTTGCGCAGCCAGGTCACCGCCAGGATGGAATCCAGCCCCAGTTCCAGGAAGCCGGAACCGTCGTGGATGTCGGCGCTGTCGATCATCAGTTCCTGGGCCAGGCTGTCCACCAGCTTGCGGCGCAGGCCAGTGGGCGCTGCCGGGGGCGGGGCGGGTGGCGCACTGGGGGCGGCGGGGAACATCTGTTCGATCCTTTCCTGCACCCGGGAATTGCCGACGAAGGTCTTGGCATGCATGGCCAGTTCCTCGGCGAACACCGATTCCAGCCGTTCGCTCAGCGGGCGGATGGCCTGGGCTTTCAACTCCAGCAAGCTCTGGCGCGGCTGACGGACCAGACCGTGGGCCAGGCCCAAGGCGGTGTCCAAAACCCGTGCCGCCGGCCGGACGATCAGGCCCGGATGGCGTTCGGCCAGTTCCCGGCCCCGGTATTCGCGGGCGGTGAACAGCACCTCGCGGCCCAAGGTATCGCCCAAGCGGGCGGGGAAGATCAGGGTGGCGCCGGCGCCGGGGGTGAAACCGTACCACAGGTAATTGCTGTGATAGACGCCTTCGGCGGCGAACACCGCCCGGTCGCAGAACAGCCCCAGCGACCAGCCGGCGCCGATGGCGTGGCCCTGCATGGCGGCGACCACCGGCAGCGGACAGGCCAAGGGCAGGCTGTAGATCTTGCGGTCGGTGAAGCTGGTGGCGCCCTGTTGCAGGGATTGCAGCCCGGACCGCGTGCCGCCGCAGGCGAAATAGCCGTCGAAACCGGTCAGCACCACCACCTTGGCCTGATCCAGGGCGGCGACGGCGTCGAAGGCGGCGACCAGGGCGTCCATCAGCGCGTCGGTGAAGCAATTCTTGTCCGCCCGTTCGACCATGCGCAGCACGACGACGCCGTCGTCGTACAGGTGCGCCTCGACCCGGTCGTGGGGCAGCGGCAGGGGGCGGCTGTTGCCGTGCCAGGACAGGGCGGCGGCTTCGGACCACAGCGCGTCCCATTCCGGCAGGGTCAAGTCGGGCACCCGGCCGGGACGCGCCATGGTGCGCTTCAGTTCCACCAGCGCCAGACGCGGCGCCTGGGCGATCTGTGCCGCCAAGGCCGGCGGGTCGTCACTGGTGAAGTCGGCGCCGCTGAACGACGCATTCGCCACCACCGGCAGGTCGCAGGCGGGCAAGCGGCCAGACCCGTCGCCGCTGACCGCCACCGCCCGGATGCTGTCGTCGGCGCTGGCGGCGGCCAGTTCGGCGCCGGCCGTGGCGGCAGGGCCGGCGACCTCCAAATGCAGCACGCCATGGGCAAGCTTGCGCTGGATTTGGGGGACGAAGCCCACGGGCGACAGGCTGACCTTGGCCGGTTGGCGCGGCGTGAACGGACCGGCCAGGGCGGCGGCGGGGGCCAGGGCGCGGGGCAGCGCCGCCGGCTTCTTGTCCGCCGCCGGGTTATCCGCCACTGGGGGCGGCTCATCGACCCAACAGCGAATGGCGGCCAGCAATGTGGCGGGCAGCGGCAGGCGGCGGCCGCCCTGTGGGAACAGCCGTTCCACCGGTATCTCGGCGCCGCTCAACACCGCTTGCCCGATATCCGTCAGGGTGCCTTCGGCCGGCAGGGGGGCGGCGGCGATTTCTCCGGCGCCGATGATGGCGGTCGCGTCGCCGGCCAGCCAGCGGCGCAGACGGGCCGCCAGATCGCCGATGTCGGTGGCGACCGCCACCAGACGGTGGCGGGCCGGTCGGCGGCCGGCGGCCAGGGTGAAGGCGACGTCGGCCGCCGCCAGATCGGGATGGGCGTCAAGATGCTCGGCCAGGATTTCCGCCTGACGGCGCAACAAGCCAGCATTGCGTCCGCCGATCACGAACAGGAAGGGGCCGGGGGCGGCGGCGCGTTGCGGCAAGGACGGCGGCTGGTCCACCACCACATGGGCGTTGGTGCCGGAAAAGCCGAAGGACGAGATGGCGGCGCGGCGGCGCGGCCACGGACGCGGGTCCGTGTTGACGGCAAAAGGCGTCTCGGCGAAGCGGATGGCCGGGTTGCCGCCGTTGAAATGCAGGGTTGGCGGCACTTGGTCGTGGTCCAGGCTCAGCAGCACCTTGATCAGGCCGGCGATGCCGGCGGCGGTGGTGGCGTGGCCGATATTGGACTTGACCGACCCCAGCAGCACCGAGCCGGCGGGCAGCCCGGCGAAGGCGCGGGACAAGGCGGCGTGTTCGATGGGGTCGCCCATGGGGGTGCCGGTGCCGTGGGCCTCGACCAAGCCGATGCTGGCCGGGTCGATGGCGAAGCGCTGATAGACACTGCGGATCAGCCGTTCCTGCGACTGGGCGCTTGGCGCGGTGATGCCGTTGGTGGTGCCGTCCTGGTTGGTACCGCTGGCGACGATCACCCCATGGATGGTGTCGCCGTCGGCCAGCGCCTGGTCCAGCGGACGCAGCAGCACCGCGCCCACCGCCTCGCCGGGGACGATGCCGTCGGCATTGGCGCCGAAAGCGGCGCAATTGCCGCTGGGCGACAGCATGCCCGCCTGGTTGGCGGACCGGAAGAAGCGGGCCGTGCATTGGACGAAGACGCCGCCGGCCAGCGCCATGTCGCATTCGCCGTCCCAGATGGAACGGCAGGCCAGATGCACGGCGACCAGCGACGACGAACAGGCGGTGTCCACCGCCACCGCCGGCCCCTTGAGATCAAGGAAATAGGCGATGCGGGCCGGCACCAGCGACGAGGTGTTGCCCCAGAACGCCTGGCCCGGCACGTCAGCGCCGAACAAGTCGTGGTAATCGCCCGACGAGCAGCCGGCGAACACGCCGACGCGGCTGCCGACGATGCCAGCCCCCGCATGGCCGGCATGTTCCAGGGTCTTCCAGGCTTCTTCCAGGAACAATCGCTGCTGCGGGTCCATGAAGCGGGCTTCCAGGCCGGAAATCCCAAAGAACACCGGGTCGAAGGCGGCGACGTCGTCGATGAAGCTGCCGTGGCGGCCATAGCTGCCCGGCGCCGCGTCCTTGTACAATCCGTCCAGGTCGAAGCGGCTGACCGGGGTGACCAGGTCGCGGCCGGCGGCCAGATGGGTCCACAATTCCTGGGCGTCATTGGAACGGGCGAAGCGGCCGGCATAGCCGACAATGGCGATCGGCTGTTCGCTCTTTTGGGGGCTGGGTTGGGATACCACCGCTGGCGCGGTGGCAACCTGCCGTGCCAGAAACGCTTCCAACTCGGCGGCGTTCTTGTGGTCGAACAGATCGGTCTGGTCCAGCGTCGCCCCCAAGTCGCGGCGCAACAGGTGCACCAACTCGGCCCCCAAGATGGAATCCAGGCCGTAATCGGCGAAGGGCCGGGCCGGGTCGATGTCGCCGGGGGCCATGTTCAAGGTCTGGCCCAGGCAGCGCAGGATTTGCTGGTTCAGCGACGACGCGTTCCCTGGCAGGGCCGCGACAACGGGTGCGGCCGTTGGCGCGGCTTGCGGGATCATGCGTTCCGCCGGCTGTCCGGGGGCGCGGGCGGCCAGCACTTGCTGGCCCAGGGCGCATTCTGACGGGGACGATCCCGCCACCCAGTCCAGCCCGGTCTCGGCCAGCAAGGCCCGCCAGGACGACGGCGACAAGGACGGGGTGCCGGGGATGCGCCGCTGGGAATCGGTGAAGCGCCACCAGCCTTCCAGCAAGCCGAAGGTGACATGGGTGAACAAGGTGGCGGCGGCGGTTTCGTTGACCAGCAGCATTCCGCCCGGGGCCAGCAACTGGCGCACATGGGCCAGGGTGCGGCCCATGTCGGCGGTGGCATGCAGCACGTTGGCGGCGATCACCAGATCATAGCCGCCGATGGCGACGTCTTGGCCGGCCGGGTCCTGCTCTACGTCGAACAGCGCCGTGGTCAAGCTGGGCACGCTGGGGCCATAGCGGCGCTGGGCGTGGATCAGGAAGGCGCGGGACAGGTCGGTGTAGCGATATTCGGCGACCCTTTCCCACGACGCCGCCAGGGCGTCGAACACCTTCTCGCTGGTGCCGCCGGTGCCGGCGCCGATTTCCAGGATGCGCAGACGGGGCAAGGGGGACGTGGTGACGAAGGCGGCGGCAGCTTGGGCCAGGGTCTGGCTGAAGCGGGCGGCGATTTCGTTGTCCTTGTAGACCGCTTCCACCATGTCCAGCCGGCCGTCGGGGAACATGATGGCGGTGGCCTGGACCCGGCCGGCCAGGATGTCGGGCAAGGCCCGCAGGCAGGTTTCGGCCAGCACCATCTGGGCGCTTTGCCCCTGGCGGTCGCGCAGCCGGTTCCATGCTGTCCACGGATCGGCGGCGGTTTCGGCGCCGACCAGCGCCAGGGCGGCGTCGCGCCAACGTTGCTGGGCGGGGACGACCTGGGGATGGTCGGCCAGGATGGCGGCCAAGACGGGGGCGATGGCCCGGTCCAGCGCCGTC
Source organism: Magnetospirillum sp. (assembly GCA_020217035.1). GTDB lineage: Bacteria > Pseudomonadota > Alphaproteobacteria > Rhodospirillales > Magnetospirillaceae > Magnetospirillum. Next base: position 4,911 of record JAIWOG010000247.1, read on the forward strand.
ATCTCGGCTTCCAGTCTGGTGTCACCTTTAGGGGCGGTGATGATTGCGGCGGGGCTTGTGGGCCGAACCGGCAGCCAGAAACGGCGGCGTTCGAAGGGATAGGTCGGCAACGACACGATGGCCGGGCGCACGGGCCGGGGCAGCGCCGTCCAATCCACCCGCAAGCCGCCGACCCAAGCTTCGATCAACTTGTTCAACGCGCCGTCCTGCCACCAACGGGCGGCTTGGCCGTCATCCGGCCTGCCGGGCAGGCCCGCCCGTCCGCTGACCACCGCATTGCTTTCGCCCGCCAGCCAAAGGCGCAGTCGCTCCGCCAACTCGGTGGTGGTGGACGCCACCAGGGCCAGCCGCTGCTCCATGGGCTCGCGGCCCGCTTGCAGGGTATAGGCGATGTCGGCCAGGGCCAGGGACGGCGCGGTCCCGTTCCCCAGATGGGCGGCCAATTGGGTAATGCTGTTCAGATGGGGCAAGATGGCGGCATCAGCCCCCGGCCATTGGCTTTCCACCCAGCGCAGCAAGGCCACACGTTGGCCGGAATCCAGGCCCAGGCTGTCGAAATCCTCGGTCGGGTCGATGTCGGCGGTGTCGACCGCCAGAATCTCGGCCAGCTTGTCGCGCAGGCATGGGACAACGTCGACCGCAGTGCTTTCCACGGCGGCCAGCAAGGATGCGGCGTATTCGCGCAGGCGTTGCTCGTCACGGGCCGACAAGATGATGGCCTGGGGACCGATTTCCGCGCTGGCGGTGGCTTGGCTGGGGGCTTCGGCGACGATCACATGGGCGTTGGCGCCGCCGGCACCAAAGGACGACAGGCCGGCGATGTGCGGTCCCGCTGGCCATGGCCCCAAGGCACGGTTCAGCACGAACGGGCTGTCGGCCAGCCGCAGATTGGGGTTGACCGTCTCGGCATGCAAGGTGGGCGGCAATCGGCCATGGCGCAGGGCCAGGATCAGCTTGGTCAGGCCGGCGATGCCGGCCGCCGCCTCGAGGTGACCAATATTGGATTTGACCGAGCCCAGGGCGCAGAACCCGCGTTCCGTGGTGTCGGCGGCGAAGGCTTGGGTCAGGCCCTCGACCTCGATGGGGTCGCCCAGTTCGGTGCCGGTGCCGTGGGCTTCGATGGCGGTGACGTCGCGGGCGGAAAGCCCGGCCTGATCCAAAGCCTGGCGCACCAAATCGCGCTGAGCGGCTGGGTTGGGCACGGTATAGCCGTTGGTGCGGCCGCCATGGTTGACCACGCTGGCGCGGATCACCGCATGGATGCGGTCGCCATCGGCCAGGGCCTGGGACAGCCTTTTCAGCACCACGCAGCCCACCCCTTCGCCCGGTACGAAACCGTCGGCGCCGGAGCCGAAGGCGGCGCAGCGGCCGGTGCCCGACAGCATGCGGGCCGCGCTCAGTTCCACATAGGTCTCGGGGTGCAGGTACAGATTGACGCCGCCGGCCAAGGCCATGGTCACCCGCCCCGAACGCAGGCTTTCCGAGGCTTGGTGCAGGGCGGTCAGCGACGACGAGCACATGGTGTCCACCGCCACGCTGGGACCGCTCAGGTTCAGGACATGCGACACCCGGTTGGCGGTGCCGGCGAACGAGGTGTGCGGCGTCACCGTGGCGCCGCCCTCGGCGGCGAAGGGGCCGTGCAGGGCGAAGCCGGTCTTGGTGATGCCGACGAACACGCCCACCGGGTTGCGCCCGGCCAGACGGGTCGGGCTGTAGCCGGCATCCTCGGCCGCCGCCCAAGCGCACATCAGGAACAGCCGTTCCTGCGGATCCATGGCGGCGGCGTCGCGCGGGCTGATCTTGAAGAACAGCGGGTCGAAATCGGCGAAGCCGTCGAGGAACGCCCCCCACTTGCCATAGGAACGCCCCTGGGCCACCGCTTGGTCGCGATCGGCGCAATAAAAGCCGTCCAGGCCCCAGCGTTCGGCGGGGATTTCGCCCACACAATCGCGGCCCTGGGCCAAATTGTCCCAGAACTGGTCCAGGCTGTCGGCGCCGGGATAGCGCCCGGCGATGCCGATGACGGCGATGGGCTCGTCTTGCGCGGCGGTTTCCTGGGGCGGGGCAAGCCAGTGCCGGCAGGCATCGCCTTGGCTGGCGGTCAGATGGGCGGCCACCTCGGCCAAGGTGCGGTACTGGAAGAACAAGGTCTTGGGCAAGGACTGGAAGACGTCGCCCAAGGCCGTGTTCAGCCGGGTGATCATCAGCGAATCGATGCCGTATTCTTCCAGCGCCACGTCGGGGTGTATGGTGCCGGGGGCGAAGCCGCCGGCTTGGGCGAACATGTCGGCCAGCTTGGCGGCCAAGGCGGCGGTCACTTGGCCGGGCGTGTCGTCGGCTTTGGTCGTGGTGACGGCCGGCCTGGCGTCGAAGAAGGCGCGGATGCGGCTTTCGTCGCCGGCCAGCACGGCGGCGTGGGGCACCTTGGCGGCCAGGATGCGGCCCAAGGCGTCCAGGCCGGCGGCACTGCCCAAGGGGCGCTGGCCCATGCGCTGGAACAGGGCGTCGGCGGTGGTGTCGCCGATTGTCATGCCGCCCTCGGCCCAAAGCGGCCAGTCGATGGCCACTACCGGCAGGCCGTGGGCTTCGGCCAGGGCCGCCAGCACGCCGTTGGCGGCGGCGTAATCGGCCTGACCCGCGTTGCCGAAGGCCCCGGCCAGGGACGAGAACAGCACCAACGCGTCGAGCGGAATCCCGGCGCAAGCCTGGATCAGCGCTGCGGCGCCACCGCTTTTCGGTGCCATCACCGCCGCCAGATCGGCGCTGGTTTTATTTTTCAGCCAGCCGTCGCGCAAGGTCCCGGCGCAATGCAGCACCACGTCCAGACGGCCATGCACTTCGACCACGTGGCTGACCAGGGCGGCGACGGCCCCGGCATCGGCCATGTCCACCTGACGATAGGCGGCCACCGCGCCCAGGGCACGGAGCGCGTCGACCTGGGCGGCGCGGCTGTCATCCAGCGGTTTCGACCCCGTCAGCACCAGGACGGCACCGGGGCATGTGGCGGCGATATGGTTGGCCAGCAGACGACCCAAGCCGCCCATGGAACCGGTGATCAGGAACACGCCCTGGGGGCGCCAAGGCGCGGGGGCGGCATTCGGCAGGTCGCGCCAGCGTCGCGCCAGCCGGCGCGGACCGTCAAATCGCACCCGGCTGTCGCCGCCCTCGGCGGCCAGGCGGCTGGCCAGTTCGGCGGGCGGGATGCCGGGGCTGATCTCGATCACCTGACCGGACAGACGCGACGATTCCAGCGCCGCCGTGTCGATCATGGCGCCGAGGCCGGCAGCGGCGGTACCGGATGGTACCACCAACTGCACATGGGTGTCGGTGGCCAGCGATTGCTGCAACAGGGTCATCAGGCGCGGGGCCAATAGGTCCGCCTGGGGAGACGCAGCCACCAACTCGGCGCCGAAACCGGCGGCGATGTCGATTCCTGCCGCGATCACCAATCGACGGGGCGCGGTGGCGGCAACCGGGGGCGTTTCTTCCCAAGCGGGAACGAACGCCAAGGTGACGTCGCGGCGGCCCGGCAGCCAGAAACGGGTGTCGGCGAAGGGGCGGGGCGGCAATTTGGCTCGGCGTGGCGGCGCCGGGGCGAGGTAATCCTCGACCACCACATGGACATTGGCGCCGCCGAAGCCGAAGGACGACAATCCGGCGCGGCGCGGGCTGTCGCCGGCCGGCCAGGGCTCGGCCGCTTGCAACAGGCGGAAGGGGCTGCCGGCCAGTTCCAGATGCGGGTTCATCTTCTGGCAATGCAGGCTGGCGGGCAGCGTCTCATGGGCCATGGCGGCCAGGATCTTGACCAATCCGGCCAAGCCAGCGGCGGCTTCCAGATGGCCGATATTGGATTTCAGCGATCCCAAGGCGACGAAGGGACGCGGCACGGTGGCGGTGCCCATCAGGTCTTCATAGGCGCGGCAGAGGCCGTTGACCTCGACCGGGTCGCCCAGTTCCGTGCCGGTGCCGTGGGCTTCCACATAGGACATGGTGGCCGGGTCGATGCCGTCCATGGCGGCTTTGATCAATCGCGCCTGGGCGGCGACGCTGGGGGCGGTCAGCGAGCCCGAGCGTCCGCCATGGTTCTCGGCGCCGCCGACCAGCAATCCCAGGATGCGGTCGCCGTCCCGTTCGGCTTGCTCCAGCCGCTTCAGCAGCACTGCCACCACGCCCTCGCCCCGGCCGTAACCATCGGCGGCGGCGCCGAAGGTCTTGCAGCGGCCATCGGGCGACAGCATGCCGGCCTGGGCCGGGCCGTCGTAGCCGTCTTCCGCCAGGGCCAGGTTGACGCCGCCCACCAGCGCCGCCGAACAGCGCCCGGAACGCACGGCATCGGCGCCGCGCAGCAAGGCGACCAGCGACGACGAGCAGGCGGTGTCGATGGTTTCGCTGGGGCCGTGCCAGTTGAAGAAATGCGATATCCGGTTGGCGATCATCGCCAGCGAGTTGCCGGTGGCGCCATAGCCGTCGGCGGCGATGCCCGCCTGGCGCAGCAATTTGGCGTAATCCAAGGCGCTGGCGCCGACGAAGACGCCGGTGTCGGCGGGCATGTCGTCGGGGGCGTGGCCTGCGTCTTCCAGGCAGCGCCAGGCGGTTTCCAGCATCAGTCGCTGCTGCGGGTCCAGGCGCTCGGCCTCGGCGGGCGAAACGCGGAACAGCGCCGCGTCAAAGCGATCGATGTCGGTCAGGAAGCCGCCGCGCCATTGCCCGACAAAGCCGCGCTCGGCGGGGGCGGGGCCGGTCAAATCGGCACCCTCCAGCAGCTTGGCGAACAAGGTCTCGACGTCGTCGGCGCCGGGGAAGCGCCCGGCCATGCCGATGACGGCGATGGCGTCACGGCGCGGCGCGGGGGCGGCGACCCGCGCCACCGGCTGGGACGCGGTGACGGGTCGGGCGGCGGGCTGCCGGGCGGAAACCTTGTGGCGGGCGATCAAGTGATTGGCCAGGGCTTCGATGTGCTCGGCTTCGAAGAACAAAGCCGGCGACAGGGTGATGGCGTAGAAGGTGGACAAATGCGCCGCCAGCCGCGCCAGCGAAATGGAATCGAAGCCCAGATCGTGGAAGGAATCGCGCAACCCCACCTGCTGGAG
>JAIWOG010000248.1 GCA_020217035.1 Magnetospirillum sp.
CGGGAATTTCAGCAATTCCGCCACCTGCTGGCGCAACTCCTCGGCCAATGGGGCTGGCGGGATATCTGAGTCCGCGATTGCCGCCACCGGTTCGGCGACGCTGCCGGCCGCCGCCAGCACCACGCCGTCCAGGCTGGCCAGGACGGCGCCGTTTCCATCCACGAACCACAGGCCGAAGCCGTCCGGGGTCGGGGCGGCGGCCACTTGGGCGATGCTTCCCATGCGGTCGCTCAGGCTGATCCGTCGGACCGCCATCAGCCTGTCGGCAGCCGATGGCATGATGGTCAGCAATGCCTGATAGCCAGCGGCCAAGGTCGGGGCGGGGATTTGCTGGCGGGCCTTGAAACGGTCCTGCTGCGGCGGGTCGCTGGCCAGGGTGCAGAGGATGGCGCCGCCGGGCAGCAGGGTGACGTGATCGACACTTTCCAGATAGGGGGTGAAGTCATAGCCGCGGCTGCGCAGGTTGGCATAGAAAGTTGCGCCGGGCACGGTCTGGCCGTTGCCGGTTGGCAGCGGCACCCCTGAACCGGGATTGGCCACCCGCGCCTCGGCCCAGTTCACGCCATCGATAGCGATATGGATAGCGTTGGCATCGACCTGGGCGGTCAATTCGCGGGCCTCGGCCCACGATTGCGGCTCGGCCACGTGCAAGTCGCCCAGGGTCAGCGGGCCGTCCAGGCCGGCGATGCGGGCCAGGGCCAGGGCCGCTTCCACCGCCGCCAGCGGCAGCAGCCGAAGTTTGCCGTCCTGCTTCAAGGTGTAGTCGCGCAACTCGTCCAGGAACAGCCTGGTGCCATAGCGCAGGCCGTTCAGGTCGGATCGGTTCTCGCCCACCAGCGGGTGCAGCTTCAGCTTGGAGCCCAGGGGATGGGTCACCGAGGGCGCGTCGGGCCATTCTGGGTACCAGCAGCGCACCCGCTCGAACGGATAGGCGGGCAGCGACAGCCGACGCGGGCGGCGGCCGGCATGCAGGCTGTGCCAATCGGTGTCGGTGCCGCTGACCCAGGCGGCGGCCACCGCGTCCAAATCGGCGGGATCGGCGGCGGGCAGTGGGTCGCGATCCAGGATCGAGCGGACGAAGTGCGCCCCTGCCTGGGGGATCGGTAGCGCCAGGATTTCCATCACCTGCTGGCGGCTGGAAGCCACGAACGCCAGACGGCAGGGCAATTGGTTGCGCCCGACTTGCAGGGTAAAGGCCAGATCGGCCAGGGATTGCTGGGGGTGGTCCAGCAGGTGCTGGCGGAAACGGCGCAAAACCTCGGCCAGTTGGGTTTCGCCCATGGCCGAGAACGCCATCACCTGCGGGCGGTGGTCGGGACTGGCGGCGGCGGCGGGCTCGCGGTATTCCTCGACCACGATGTGCGAATTCATGCCGCCGGCCCCGATCGAGGTGATGCCGGCGCGGCGCGGAATTTCGGCGCCGCCGGCATCCTGGCGGCGGAGCCAGGGTTCCAGACGGCGCTGCACATAAAACGGCGTCTGTTCGAAGGCGATGTTGGGGTTCAGCGTCTCGGCGTGCAGCGACGGCGCCAGCATGCCGTGCCGCATCTGCATCAGCACCTTGACCATGCCGGCCAGACCCGACGCCGCCAGCAGATGGCCGACATTGCTTTTCACCGTGCCGATGGGGCAGGTCTGGATGGCATCGGTATGGCGGCGCCAGGCTTGGGTCAGCGCCTTGACCTCGATGGGGTCGCCCAGCGCCGTGCCCGATCCGTGGCCTTCGACATAGGTGACGGTGTCGGCGGTGACGCCCGCGTCGTCCAGCGCCAGGGTGATGGCGGCGGTCTGCTGGTGCGGATTGGGCACGGTGAAGCCGTTGCGGATGCCGGCATTGCTGATGGCGGTGCCGCGGATCACCCCATAGATGTGGTCGCCGTCGCGCTCGGCGTCGGCCAGACGTTTCAGCACCAGGGCGCCGACACCTTCGCCCAGGATGGTGCCGTCGGCCCCCAGGCCATAGCCGCGAATCACCTCGGCGGTCTTGGTGGTGAAATGTTCCTGGCTGGTGGCGATCAGCTTTTGCGGATGCGACATGACGCTGACGCCGCCGGCCAGGGCCATGCGGGTGCGCCCGGCCCGCAGCATGTGGACGGCTTCGTGGATGCAGGTGGACGAAGCCGAACACATGGTGTCGAGGAAATAGGACGGCCCGGTGAAGCCATAGAAATAGGACACCATGTTGGGGACGGTGCCGGTATAGCTGCCGCTGGCCAACGACCCGCGCATCAGCATGTTCTGGAAGCCGAACAGGTCGTATTCGTTGGTCATCGACCCCATGATGATTGCGACGTCGCCGCCCAGCTTGGCTTGCAGGGTTTCCCGCGAATAGCCGGCATCCTCGAACGCTTCCACCGAGGCTTGCAGGAACAGGCGCACTTCCGGCGCCATCAGTTCCGCTTCGTATTGCGAGATGCGGAAGTAACGCGGGTCGAAGGCCGCGATGTCGTCCAGGAAACAGCCGGTCTTGACCACGCTCTTGCCCAGCACGTCGCGTTCGGGGTGCAGCAAAGCGGCGTGGTTCCAGCGACCCGCCGGATAGGGTTCGAAGCCATGCAGGCCCTGGGCCAGCATGTCCCAGAACGATTGTTGGTCCTGGGCCTTGGACACCTTCAGCGACAGTCCGACGATGGCGATGTCGTGGTCGCCGCGCCCGGTCGCTGTGGGAGCATGGGACACGCTGATTTGGGTGCGTTCCGGCTGCGCCGGCGCCGGCGCGGGATCGCCCAGGTGACGGCCCAGCGCCCCGCCATGCTCGGCGGCCAGATGCTTGGCGATGCCGGCCAGGTCCACATATTCGAAGAACAGCGTCTTGGACAGCGGCCCCAGGGCTTCTTCCAGCCGGGTGGTGGCCTCGACGATGGCGATGGAATCCAGGCCGTATTCGTCCAGCTTGCGGTTGACGCGAATCTGCTGGGGTTCCAGATGCAGCACGTCGGCCAGGACGGCGCGGACGAAGTCGCGGGTGCGGGCTTCCAGGTCGGCGGGGGCCGGTGTCGCGGCGGCGGGGTGATCGTCGGGGGGCGGCGCACCTTGGCCGAATTGCGCCAGGGTCTGGCGCAGCCGTTCCGGCGGGCCGTACAGCACGGTGGCCCGCGTCGGGCCGCGGGCGGCCAGCAATTGCTCAAGCGCCGCCAGACCGGCCATACTGGGCATGGGTTCGGTGCCGAAGCGGCGGGTCAGCGCCGCCTGGGTGGCCGGGTCCACCCCCATGCCGCCTTGCGCCCATAACGGCCAGGCCAGCGACAAGGTGACGCCGTGGCGCTTTCCTTGGGCGACCAACTGGGCGCGGTGTTCGGCGAAGCCGTCCATGAAGGCGTTGGCGGCCCCGTAACCGGCCTGTCCGGCATTGCCGAAGGTGGCCGCCACCGACGAACACAACACCAGGAAATCAAGGGGCAGATCGCTTGTGGCGTGATCCACGGCCAAGGTGCCGGCCAGCTTGGGGGCCAAGACCGGGGCTTCTTCCGCCGCTTTCCGGGTCAGGATGTAAGCGTCGTTCAGCACGCCGGCGGCGTGGATCACGCCCTTCAGCCGGGGGATGGCGGCGACGGCGGCCGCAACCGCCGTCGCGTCGGTCAGGTCGCAGGCGACATAACGGATTTTGGGGCCAAGCGCGGTCAGACGCGGGTCGTCATCGGCAATTTTGCTGCGTCCGCTCAGGATCACCTGGCCGGCGCCGCGTTGCAGCAGCCAGCGGGCGAAGATTTGTCCCAAGCCGCCCAGGCCGCCGGTGATCCAATAGCTGGCTTCACCATCCAGAACCGGCAGGGAAGCGGGCAGGGTGATTTCTTCTGGGCACCAGGCCCAGCGCAGCCCGTCGGAATCGACGCGCAGTTCCGGCCAGCCGTCGCTGCGCCGGCTTTCCGCCGCCACCAGCATCGCCAGCCGCTCGGTGGTGGCATGGCCGGCGACGCGGACCAGCGCCGCGTCGCAACGCGGCTGTTCCAGGCGCAGCGTCTTCAGCAGGGCGGCCAAGGGCAGGGTCAGGGCTGGTGGCAGCGAATCGGCGGCCAGCACCAGGAAACAGCTATTGGGGTGGTCGCGCAGGCGGTCACGGATGGTGTCGTGGACGATGTTGTACCAAGCGGCGGCATTTGCCGCCAAATCGACCTGCGGTTCGGGCAGGTGGATGGCGCCCGGCACCTCGGCGTCCAGGCCGGCCAGGAACAGCACGGTGTCGCGGGATTGCCCGGTGGTGCGGGGCTGTTCGCGCCACGCCCCGCCCGCCAGCAAGGCGGGTTGCGGCCGGGATTCGTCGGCCATCACCCGCAAGGACAAGTCGTGGAAGGCGACGCGGACGTTGCCGTCCTTGTCGCAAAGCTCGATATCCAGGCGCCGCAACCCCTCGGTCGCTGTGGCCGCAGGCCGCACCCGCGCCCACATCACCGGCTCGCACGGGCCGTACATGACCAGGCGGCGGCAGGCGAAGGGCACGGCGGCGCCGTTCGGGGTTTGGTCATCCAGCGCCACCCAAGCCTGGATGGCGGCGTCCAGCACGATGGGATGCAGCGTCATGGCGGCCAGGCCGGCCTGAAGACGGCGGTTCAGCTTGATCTGGGCCAGGACGAAACCGTCGCCGGCCTGAACCTGGGTCAGCGCCTGGAAGGCCGGGCCATGGCTGACGCCGCTTTTCACCAGCCGGGCATAGCATTCTTCAGGCGCGACGCGGCGCGGCGCGGCGGCGCGGCAGGATTCCAAATCCAGCGGTGGGGGCGCGGCTTCGGCCAGCGGGCGCAGGTTGCCCTGGGCCCGCGCTTCGCCGTTCTGGCTCAGGGCGAAGGCGATGGAACCATCGTCCTGGCGGGTCAGGCTGGCGTCAACGGTGGTGGCGCCGTCGCCGCCCAGCACCGGGCGCAGCCAGACCCAATCGGTGAAGGTCCATTGGTGGCCGTGCAGCGCGGCGCGGGCCATTTCCAGCGCCGCCATGCCGGGCAATACCTGCTTGCCGCCCACATGGTGGTCGGCCCATACCGGTTCGTCGCCATGCAAAACCGTGCGCCAGCGCAGGGCGTCGAAATCCGACAAATTGCGGTGCAGCAGCGGGTGGGGCACCGCCCCGTCATCCTTGGTCGGCACCGACAGGTCCAGCCAATGGCGTTGCCGGTCGAAGGGGTAAAGCGGCGCGTGGATGCGTCGGGCCGACAAGGGCGGCCAAGCGATGTCGGCGCCGTCCACCCAGGCCTGCGCCAAGCCGCCGGCGGTCAAGGCCGGGTGACTTTCGCCCTTGGCCAGGGCGTCGAAGGCGTCTTGCGCCTGTTCCCAGCTTTCGGCGCTGACCACGGCGCGGCTGTCCAGCGCCTGGCGTCCCACCTGCAAGGTGTGGGCGAAATCGGCCAGAGTCATCTCGGCCGGCCTTCGGGCGGCGAAGTCGCGCATGGCCGCCGCCAGCACCCGCAGCCGCTCGGGATCGCGGGCCGACAGCGGCAAAAGCAGGGGGCCGGCGATGGGGGCGGCGGGCGGCTGAGGCGGCGCTTCCTCGACCACCATGTGGGCGTTGGACCCGCCGAAACCGAACGAGGAAATGCCGGCGCGGCGGGGATTGTCCGCGTCAGCGGGCCACGGAACCGCCTGGGCCTGAATACGGAAATCGCTGCCGTCCAGAGTGATCAGGCGGTTCAAGTTCTGGAAGCCGACATTGGCGGGCAAGTGTTCGTGACGCAGCGCCGCCAGAACCTTGACCAGACCAGCGATGCCGGCGGCGCCTTCCAGGTGGCCCATGTTGGTCTTGACCGAACCGATGCCGATGGCGCCGGGGCGCGGGGTGCTGCCGCTTTCGGCATGCATACGGGCGAAAGCCTGTTTCAGCCCGGCGATCTCGATGGGGTCGCCCAAGGGGGTGCCGGGGCCGTGGGCCTCGATATAAGAGACGGTTTCGGGGCGGATGCCGGCGCTTTGGTGCACCTCGACGATCAGATCGGCTTGGGCCTGCGGGTTGGTCACCGTCAGCGAATTGGTGCGGCCGCCATGGTTGACGCCGATGCCCCGGATCACCCCATGGATGGGATCGCCGTCGGCGATGGCTTGCTCCAGCGGCTTCAGCAGCACCATGGCGCCGCCTTCGCCGCGCACATAGCCGTCGGCGGCTTCGTCGAAGGCTTTGGCGCGGCCGTCCTTGGACAGCATGCCGGCCTTGGAAAAGGCGACGAAATGGTTGGGCGACCAGATCAGGTTGACGCCGCCGGCCAGGGCCTGGGTGCATTGCCCGGTGCGCAGCGCCAGCACCGCGTCGTGCAGCGCGGTCAGCGACGCGGCGCAGGCGGTGTCGTTGGTGACGCTGGGGCCGCGCAAATCGAAGAAATGCGACACCCGGTTGGCGATGATGGAAAAGGCGATGCCGGTGGGGGTATAGGCATCCACCGTCGCCAGATGCTTTTCCAGCAACTCGGCGTAATCCCAGTGGCACACCCCCATGAACACGCCGGTGCGGCTGCCCGCCAGGTCGGAAGCGCGATAGCCGGCATCCTCGATGGCGTGCCAGGCCATTTCCAGGGCGAAACGCTGCTGCGGGTCCATCCACGCCGCTTCGCGCGGCGAAATGGCGAAGAACGACGCGTCGAAGCCATCGGCGTCGGCGACGAAGCCGCCCCAGATGCTGTTGGTCTTGTTGTCGCGGCCGGGATTGCCGCGCCACGCTTCCTTGTCCCAGCGCTTGGCCGGCACCTCGGTGATCAACGAACGCCCAGCCGCCAGATGGTCCCACAATTGCCCCAGATTGTCGGCGCCGGGCAGCCGCAGGCCGATGCCGATGATGGCGATGGGCGCCGCCGCCGTCATCATTGTCCCCCGGTCAGGGTGGCGAAGCGGTCGTTCAGCACGTTTGCGGTGGCATCCAGCAGTCTTAGCGCGATGTCGTCCACATGGCGGTTGCGCCAGGATTCCAGCTTTGTCCCCGCCACCCATTGATTGAAGGCGCCCAGGGCCGGGCCGCAATGAATCTGGAAATCCACCTTGTGGGCGGTGTCGCCGTCCAGGGCCCAGCGGCTGGCGTTCTTGAAATAGCGGCGGAACACCAGCGCCATCTTGTGCTTGGGCAGGCGTTCGGCCCGCTCGACGTCCTCGGGCGGCAGGCGATTGCGCACTTCGTCCCACACCGCCATCAGCGGGCGTTGGAAGAAGCGTTCTTCCAACTGACGCTTCGTCGCCGCGTCGATGGCATCCAGCGAGTCGAACTGGCGATAGACCGCGACCAGCTTTTCCGCCCGTGCCGGGAAGAACAATCCCTTCTTCAGCACCTGGACCTTGGACCCCAACTCGAACATCTCGCCCGACGGCGCCGTGGTCATGTCGTGGACGGCGGCTGCTTCCAGCATGTCCTTGACCGCGTCGCTGGTGCCGGCCTCGACTGTCGCCTGGTTGATGGAGCCGGTGACGATGTATTCGGCCCCCAGCACCAGCACGGCGGCGGCGGCTTCGGGGGTGCCGATGCCGCCGCCGGCCCCCACATGGACGGTTTTGGCGAAATGCGGGAAGGCGTTGGCGGCGGCGTCCCTGACCCGCAACACCGCCGGGATCAGGGTGAAGGGCATGCCCTGGTCGGTGTGGCCGCCGGAATCCGATTCGACGGTGATGGAATCGGCCATGGGCACCTGGGCCAGCATTTCGGCCTGGGCGGCGGTGATGGCGCCCGACTGCACCAGCTTGGCCACCAGCTTTTCCGGGGCGGCGGCCAGGAACAGGCCGGCGACGTCGGGGCGCGACACCTTGGCGATGATCTTGTTGTCGGCGTGGATCCGCCCGCCTTCCTGGCGCAGGCCGTGGGCCCGCCAGCGCACCAAGGCGGGTGTGACCTCCATGAAGGCGGAAGCCTCGATCACCTTGACCCCGTGCTTCAGCAGCAGGTCGGCCAACTGGTCTTCGAGATAGGGATGGTTGACATGGGCGATGAAGTTGACGCCGAAGGGGGCATTCGCCGGCAATTGGGCGCGGATGGCGGTGATCGCCGCTTCCACCTCGGGCATGGGCAGGCCGCCGGCGCCGAAGAACGCCAGCATGCCGGCGCGGCCCATGCGCACCACCATGTCCACCGAGGAAATGCCCTGGTACATGGCACCGCAGACATAGGGGTGGGTCAGGCCGAAATCGGCGCAGAAGCGGCGCGAGCCCAAGCGGTCGAGGGTGAAGACGCCGGACGGGGCGTCATGGCGGGGGGCTTTGTTTTCCTCGGCTTCCAGCACGGCGGCATCCAGCGGGCCGGCCTCGGCCTCGGTGCGCCGCACCATGGGCTTGACCACCGGCGGCCCGTCGCCGATTTCGGTGACGTCCTCGAACCGCATGCCCTTGGCCAGCAGATAGCGCAGCGATTCGCACCACAGCACCGGGGCGGTGATCTGCTCGACCATGCGCTGGCGGATGGTGGCCGGGTCGTGGGGGCGGGCGGTGACGTTGGAGATCACTGTCACTTGTGGGGCAGCGAAGGTGAAGCGGGCGGCGAAATCGGCGAACTCGGCCTGGGCCTCGGCCATGAACAGGGTGTGGAAGGCGCCGCCCACCGGCAGCACCACGTAATGGCTGGCGCCGGCTTCGCGGAACGCCGCTTCGGCGGCGATCACCGCGTCACGCTTGCCCGACAGCACGACCTGCTTCGGGGTGTTGTAATTGGCCGGATGGATGTCGGTGAAACCATGCTGGCGCAGCACCGCATTGATCTGGTCGCCGTCCAGGCCGATGATTGCGGCCATGCCGCCGCCCTGGGCGCGGTCCATCAGCTCGCCGCGCTTCTTCACCAACTGTAATCCGGTGGCGAAATCCACCACGCCGGCGGCGAACAGGGCGGCATATTCGCCGACGCTGTGGCCCAGCACCACGTCCGGGTGCTCGGTCTGGTCCAGGAATTTCAGGGCGCTGACCACGTAAAGCGCCGGTTGGGTGAAGTTGGTCCGCGTCAGCTTTTCCATCGGCCCGTTCAGGCACAATTCGGCGATGGAATAGCCCAAGACGGCATCGGCCTCGGCGACCTGATGGGGGAAACGGGCGAACAGCTCGGCGCCCATGCCGACCCGTTGCGCCCCTTGGCCGGGAAACAGGAACGCCTTCATGACGGTGTCTCCCACGCTGCGCCGGGACGGTCCCAGACCACGCTGCCCAAATCCAGTTTCACCACCCGGTCGGCCACGTGCCAGTACCGCTCGTCATGGGTGACGGCGACCACCAGCTTTCCTTCGGCCTTCAGCCGGGGGATCAGGGTTTCGTAGAAATAGCGGCGGAAGTGGATGTCTTGTTCCGCCGACCATTCGTCGAACAGATAGATCGGCCGGTCCTCCAGCAGCGCCGCCACCAGGGCCAGCCGCTTGCGCTGGCCGGTGGACAGGCTGGTGGTGGAAAACCGTCCGTCGATGTAACGCACCTTCGATCCCAGCCCCATGTCGTGCAGCAGATCGTTGACGCGGGCGGGATCGACATTCTCGGCGCCGTACAGGCGGTCGAACAAGTGGAAGTCGACGAAGATGGCGGAAAACAATTCGCGCAATCCGGCCACGTCATGGCGGGTCAGGGTTTGCCCGTCCACCCGGATGGTGCCGCGCTCGGCCGGATAAAGCCCGCACAGCAGGCGCAGGATCGTGGACTTGCCGCTGCCGTTGCCGCCGACCAGGAACACCACCTCGCCGCGGGTCAGGTCCAGGGACAGCGGGCCGGCGGTGAAGGTCGCCTCGCCGTTTTCGGCGTGGTGGGTGAAGCCGACGCGGTCATAGCCGATGGTGGTGAAACCGGCGAAGGCTTGCGCGGCGGCGCGGGCGTCGGCGGGCGACACCCCGCCGGCCTCGGCCAGTTGGCGTTCCACCGCCAAGATGCCGTCCAAGCCCACTTGCGCACGCAGGAACATGGGCGACTGGGCGACGATCTTGGCCAACGGGCTGACGCAGAACAGCAGCACCGGGACCAGCTGGAACACCAGCAGGGTGTGGCCGTGGACGAAGGCGGGGAAGAAATAGGCGACGACGCCCAGCATCAGATAGGTGACGAAGGACGACAGCAGGATCATCTCGGCCCAATGCTCGCC
>JAIWOG010000249.1 GCA_020217035.1 Magnetospirillum sp.
CGAGGCGACAAGGTCGGCCTCGGTGGCGCGGGACAGCCGGCGATAGGCGTGCTCGACCGCTTGGCCGCGGGCGGCGTTCAGCCGCACTTCCTTGGCGCCGCGCAGGATGGCATCGATGCTGTCCAGCAAGCGCCCCTGCTGGCGCGACAGTCGCCCCATGGTGCGGCTGAAACGGCGGTTGATGGCCATGTAGGCGGCGATGCCCACCGCCACCGCCACCAGGAACACGGCGAAGGCCATGGGCGACAGATAGGCAAGGTAGAGCAGCGAGAAGAACAGCAGGATCGCCTGTTGCAGCGAGTCCACCAGCAACGGGAAGGTTACCGACAGGTGGTTGGTTTCGTGCGACACCATGGCGTACAGGCTGCCGCGCCCCACTCTGTCGGCGTCCAGCAGTTCGGCTTGGCGCAGGCGATCGACCACGCTCAGGCGCAGGCGGTTCAGCAGGTCTTCGATCACCCGGTTGGCCCTGAGCAGCGCCGTGTTGTTGCACAGGTAATAGGCCAGGAAGGTCAGGCCGAAGGCCACCCACATGATCAGGCCCGGCCACTGGCCCTGGGCGACGCCGGTGGCGATCACGTTGATGGCCACCAGCAATCCGGCATTGGCCATGCCGGCCACCAGGATCAGCGCCGCCATGATCCACAATTCCCGCCGTCCGGCGCCGGACAGGAAGCTGACGATGGTCATGCTGCCCCCCTGGTCTCGGCGGTAATGACACCCAAATCCATGGTCAGGCGGCGGTCGCAGGCCGACCAATAGCGGTCGTCATGGGTGACCGCCAGCACGGTCTTGCCCTGGGCCTTCAACTCGGGCAGCAGGCGGGTGTAGAAGATGTCGCGGAAATGGGCATCCTGGTCGGCCGCCCATTCGTCGAACAGATAGATGGGGCGGTCTTCCAAAAGGGCGACGATCAGCGCCAGCCGCTTGCGTTGGCCGGTGGACAGGCTGGTGGTGGAAAAACGGCCGTCGGCGAAGCTGACCTTGTCGGCCAGTTCCATCTGGGCGATCAGGGCGGCGACATGGTCGGGATCGACCTGTTCCAGACCATAAAGACGGTCGAACAGGTGGAACTCGGCGAACACGGCGGCGAACACTTCGCGCAAATCCTGGTGTTCGCCGGCACCGACCGGCATGCCGTCCACGGCGATGGCGCCGGAATCAGGGGTGTAAAGCCCGCACAGCAGCTTCATGGCGGTGGACTTGCCGCTGCCGTTGCCGCCGGTGACGAACACCGTCTCGCCGCGCCGCAAGGTCAGGTTCAGCGGCCCCGAGGTGAAACAGACCTCGCCGTCGGCGTCGCGATAGCTGAACGTCAGTCCGTCATAGGTGATGGTGGAAAAATCGGCGAAGCGTGACGCCGCCAGCGGTTCCGTGGGTTCGGCGCGGCCCTGGTCAAGCCGTCTTTCCAGCTTTGCCACATGGCCCAGCCCCAGGTCGGCACGGGCGTAAAGCGGCGCCACGGCGGTCAGCGCGGTGACCGGGCCGACGCAGAAGATGGCGGCGGCGGTGATCTTGTAGATGGCGTCGGTATAGCCGTCGAAGAAGCCGGGCAGGACGAAGATCACCACGCCCACCAAGGCGTAGAGGAAGGCGTTGCCGAATTGCAGCAGCACCACCCATTTGCCGCCGACCCCGACAACCTTGTCTTTCAGCGCGTTCACAACTTGGGTGAAATGGGCGAAAAGCGCGTCGTTGCGGTCGGCGTTCAGGCGGATTTCCTGGAAGCCCTGGGTGAAGTGACCCAGGCTGTCCAGCATGGCGGCTTCCTGATGGTGGACTTCGACCAGGGCTTGGTCCAGGCGTTGCCGGCGCATCCAGAACAGCCACAGCCCGACGATTGTGCAGGTGGCGACCACGGCGAAGGCGGGCACCGAGATGGTGGCGATGTAAAGCAGGCAAAACACCAGCAGCACGCTGCTTTGCGCGGCGCTGACCAACAGCGGCAGGCTTTGCGACAGGTGGTTGATTTCCTGGGCGATGGTGGCGAACAACTCGCCCTGGTCCAGTTGTTCCAGGCCGCGCAGGTCGACGCGGCGGATCTTGCCGACCACCCGCTGACGCACCGCTTCCAGGCGGTGCTGAACCATGCGGTTGGCTTCGCGCAGCGACGCCCGGTCGGCCAGATAGAAAAAGGCGAACAGGCAGACGTACAGCGCCATGGTGTCGGCGCCCAAGGGTCGCGCCAGCACCGCCTGTTCGGCGGCATGGTTGATCATGCCCAGCAGCGCGGCATTGGCCAGGCCGGCCAGGCAGGTGACGGCCAGCACATAACGAAATCCAGAGGCGTTGCCCATGCTCAGTAAACGAACGATGTGCATAACGCGGACGAAACCCCCCTCAGGAAAGATCAGGCCGCTTGCGACCGTCGCGTCCCACCCCCTGGACTGCCGGGCATGATATAGATAATTGTCGTGCATGGCACGCGCAGAAACAAAGAGGCACTTAACCCGCCGGTTGGGATACGTCTTTCGTTTTGCGTTTTGCATGCGAACTACAAAATGATCGGCGTGATTTCTAGCGAGGTGTGATGACGGCGCAACGGGTGGCGGTCTGGTGGCTTGACGTGTCGACGGTCGCCGAGACGGCATGGCCGGCGCTGGCCGCCCGCCTTGGCGAAGACGAACGGGCCCGCGCCCAGCGCTTCCACTTCGACCACGACCGCCTTTGCTATGTGGCGGCCCATGCCTTGGGGCGGGGGGCGCTGGCGGCGTGGACCGGCATCGCCTCCCATGCCTGGGCTTTCGCGGCCGACGCGTTCGGCAAGCCGGAAGTCGCCGCCCCCGCCTGGCGCGGTCGGCTGCGGCTGAACCTGTCGCACACCAGGGGGGTGGCGGCGGCGGCGCTGTGTGAAGAGCACGATGTCGGCGTCGACGTGGAATGGCTGGAGCGCCGCCCGGTGGAGGACGGCCTGGCCCAGCGCTTCTTCGCCCCGGCGGAATGCGCCCAATTGGCCGCCTTGCCGCCTGCGGCCCGGCATCATGCTTTTCTGGATTTCTGGACCTTGAAGGAAGCCTATGTGAAGGCCATCGGCAAGGGGCTGGCACAGCCGCTGGACAGCTTCGCCTTCACCTTGGATCCGCTGGCCATCGCCTTCGATGACCGCCTGTCCGACGATCCGTCGCGCTGGCTGTTCCGTCGCCTGCGGCCAACCCCGTCGCATGTCCTGGCCTTGGCCCTGCGTCATCCGGACCCGGCTTCGGTGGCGGTGGAGACGCGGGCCATGTCGGCGGAAGAATTGCTGGCCTATCCCTGACCGGGCAGGATGTCGCGCAGGTAATGGTCAAGGCCCCGGCTTTCGTCCCATTGCCGGGGATGCCCCAGCGACACTTCCTCGAAGCGGGTGCCGTCGCGCCAGTCGGTGCGGCGCACATGCAGATGGCCGCTGACCACCGCCTTGGCGTGGAAGCGGCGGTGCCAGTCCTCGGTGGCTTTGGTGCCGCACCAAGGCGTGAAGCGCGGGGCGCGGGGAATGTGGATCAGATCGCCCCGCAGCGGGAAGTGATTGACCAGCACGGTGGGCACATCGGCGGGCAGCGCCGCCAGCCGTTCCTCGGTATAACCGAGGCGGGCGACGCACCAATCGTCGCGGCTGGCATAGGGAATTGGGTCCAGCAGCATTTCGTCGGCGCAGACATTGCGGGTTTCCGCCGCCCACGACACCACCTGGTCGCGGGTCACCTGGGGCGGGCGGAAGCTGTAATCGTAAAGCACGAACAAAGGCGCGACCACGCAGGGGCCGCCGGGACCGTCCCACAGCGGAAAGCCATCTTCCGGGGTCAGCACGCCCACGGACCGCGCCATCGCGACCAAGGCGTCATAGCGGGCCACCCCGCGCAGGGGCGGCGTGCCGTCTTCCTCGGGGACGCACCACAATTCATGGTTCCCCGGCACCCACAGCACGCGGGCGAAGCGGCGGCGGCAGCGCTCGAAGGCCAGGCGGACATGGTCGAAGCGTTCGGCCACGTCGCCGGCCAGGATCAGCCAGTCGTCGCCATGGTCGGGCAGGCGGTCCAGCGCGTCGCGGTTGACGGCGCTGGCCAGATGCAGGTCGCTGATCGCCAAAAGCCTCATGCTTCAGACATAGCAGAGCGGCGCCCACCCTGCCAAGCCGACGCCTTGACGCCTTCCACCGCATGGGGGAGACTGCCCGGCGTTATTCGTCTTGTGGTGTCGGTGCGCACCGCCGTCCAATCCGGGGAAACTGCCGATGCAATTCGCCAACTTGCCCGATGGCCGCACCATCGCCTGCGTCAATCCCTATGAAGTCGATTTCTCGGTCCACGAGATTTTCGCCGAGGATCTGGCGGCCCACGGACTTTCCCTGGCGGCAAAGTCCACCGTTTTGGACGTCGGCGCCAATATCGGCCTGTTCGCGATTTATGTCCGCGACCATTGCCCAGAAGGCCGGATCGTCGCCTTCGAACCCATGCCCGAGGCCTTCGCCGCCCTGGCCCACAACGTGGCGGCAATGACGCCGCCGGGCCTGGCGCTGCAACTGGCGCTGGGGGCCAAGCCCGGCTGGGCCGATTTCGACTATTTCCCTGGCGTCTCGGCGCTGTCCACCCAGGACCACGCCTTGGGCGAGCGCATGGCTGGCGGCTTGCGGGCGCTGCTGGCCGGCGGCCAGGACGCCCCGGTGCAGGACATCCTGGACAAGACCGGCGCCACCGAGGTGGCTGTCGATGCCGCCTTCGTCGATCAATTGCTGCGCCCGGTCGTGGTCCGCGCCGAGATCGACACGCTTTCGGCGCAACTGGCGAAACTGGGGATCGAAAATGTCGATCTGTTGAAGATCGACACCGAAGGGGCCGAATCCGACGTGTTGGCCGGATTGGCGCCTGGGGATTGGCCGAAAATCCGCCAGTTGCTGGTCGAAGCCCATCACGGCGAGGCCGCCGCCCGCCGGTTGGAAGATGACCTGCGGGGGCGGGGATATCGGACGCAATTGGCCCGGCATCCCTTGTGCCAGCCGGGCGCCGAGGTTTTTCATATCTACGCCGCGCGGCCCTAGGCCGCCGTCACGAAGGGGGACGTTCATGGCCGAGACGTTGGTGACGGGTCACGATTGGTGGCCGATGCTGCACGACCAGGCTTTTCTGGAAAATCCCTATCCGCAATTGCGAGGCTTGCAGCGTCAGGGCGCCATCCACCTGGATCAGCAGTCGGGTATTTATTTCGTCCTGGGGCATGAAGCCTTCGCCCAGGTGGTCAAGTCGCCGAAGATCGGCCGCGACACCCGCTATTGGCAGCCCGGCTGGAACAACGAGGAATATCGCCGGCAAGACCCCGTCGGCCATCAGCTGTTCAGCGGTGTGCAGGCGCAGATGATCAACGTCGACGGCGCCGACCACCAGCGCATGCGCGGCATGTGGGAACAATCCTTCAAGGCGCCGTCCATGAAGGACGTCACCCCCCTGATCGAGGCCGAGGCCCAGACTCTGTTGCAGGCGCTTCCCGACCAGGGCGACATTGACATCATCCGCGATTTCGCCGGTCCCATGCCGCTTCGGGTGCTGTGCAAGCTGATGGGGGTGCCGGCGGCCATGGATGCCGACATCTTCCGTTGGAGCGAGGCGTTGATCCGCATCGCCGACATCATGCTGACGCCCGAGGACAAGCAGCACGCCCTGGACGCCTTGATCGAGTTCAAGCAGTACCTGCGCGGCTTCCTGGCGGAAAAGCGGGCCACTCCCGATGGCAGCCTGACCGACGTCATCGTCGCCGCCCACGCCAACGGCGTGTTGGACGAGGACGAGACCCTGACCAACATGGTCTCCATGCTGATCGCCGGCCATGAAACCACGGTGACCTTGATCGGCAACGGTCTTTGGCTGTTGCTGCGCCATCCCGAGCAGATGGAGCGGCTGCGGGCCGACCGCTCGCTGATGCGCAATGCGGTCGAGGAATTCCTGCGCTGCGAGCCCGGCGGCAACATGATCCTGCGCGTCGCCCGCGAGGACGTGGACATCTGCGGGGTGACCATTCCCGCGGGTTCGCCCATCCTGGGGATGATCGGCGCCGTCAATCGCGATCCCGCCCGCTTCACTGATCCCGACCACGTCGATGTCGGCCGTACCGGCAACGCCCATTACACCTTCGGCGGCGGCCCGCATGTGTGCCTGGGGGCGCCGCTCGCCCGGCTGGAAGCCATGGTGGCGTTCAACGCGCTGTTGGATCGCTGGCCGTCCATCGTCGCCAACGGACCGGCCCGCTGGCGCACCGACCGCATCAACGCCCGTGGCCTGGCCACGCTTCCGGTCACGGTGGGGCAAGGCTGATGGGGGTGGCCGCCGGCATCGAGGCGTTGAACGTCTATGGCGGCGCCGCCAGCCTGGACGTGCGGCGATTGTGCGTCCATCGCGGCTTGGACATGCCGCGTTTCGACAATCTGCTGATGCGCGAAAAGACCGTGGCCCTGCCTTTCGAGGACCCGGTGACCTTTGCCGTCAACGCCGCCAAGCCGCTGGTGGACGCGTTGTCCCCGGACGAACGCGGCCGCATCGAGATGGTGGTCACCTGCACCGAATCGGGCATCGATTTCGGCAAGTCGCTCAGCACCTATATCCACCATTACCTGGGATTGGCCGGCAATTGCCGGCTGTTCGAGATCAAACAGGCTTGCTATTCCGGCACCGCCGGCCTGCAGATGGCGGTCAACTTCATCCTGTCGGGCACCTCGCCGGGGGCCAAGGCGCTGGTCATCTGCACCGATCTGTCGCGCTTCGCCCTGGCCGATGCGGCGGCCATCCAGGAATGGGCCTATTCGGAACCCAGTTCGGGGGCCGGCGCCGTGGCCATGCTGGTCAGCGACACCCCGCATGTGCTGCGGATCGATCCCGGCGCCTATGGCAATCACGGCTTCGAGGTCATGGACACCTGCCGCCCCGGTCCCGACACCGAGGCCGGCGACGCCGATCTGTCGTTGATGGCCTATCTGGATTGCTGCGAACGGGCGTTCAAGGATTATTCCCGCCGGGTGGACGGCGCCGATTTCCGCGACAGCTTCGCCTATCTCAGCTTCCACACCCCGTTCGGCGGCATGGTCAAGGGGGCGCACCGCCATCTGATGCGCAAGCTGTACAAGGCCAAGCCCGACGATATCGAGGCGGATTTCGCCCGCCGTCTGTCGCCCAGCCTGACCTTCGGCCAACGCGTCGGCAACACCGCCGGGGGATCGGTGTACCTGGGGCTGGCCGGCCTGCTGGAAAGCGTCGATCTGGCGGCACCGTGCCGGGTCGGGCTGTTTTCCTATGGGTCGGGCTGCTGTTCCGAGTTCTTCAGCGGCGTGGTCACCCCGGAAGGGCAAAGCCGTTTGCGGACCCAGGGAATCGGCGCCCAACTGGATCGCCGCCATGCGCTCAGCCTGGACGAATACGAGGACTTGCTGAAGGGCGCCCAGGTCATCCGTTTTGGCCAGAAGGACGCCGCCATCGCGCCGGACACCATTCCCGCCGCCTGGGCAGCCTATCAGGGCCAAGGGCGGCTTGCGCTGGAGGGCATGGTGGGCTACCACCGTCAGTATCGGTTCGTCTGACCAAAGGAGTTCGGCCGTGGATCGCGACACAATTTGGGCGGTGATCGTCGGACAAATCCGCGAGGTGGTGCCCGAACTGGCCGACCGCCCCATCGCCGAGACCGAATCCATGGCCGAACTGGGGCTTGATTCCATCGAACGCAGCGAAATCATCATGAACACCCTGGAAGCCATCGGCCTGGACCTGCCCATGGTGCAGGTGCACGGCCCCAAGAATTTGGGCGAACTGGCCGATTTGCTCCATGCCAAGCGCCACGCCTGACATCGTCTTCACCGGCATTGGTGTGGCCTGCGGCCTGGGCTATGGCAAGGCCAACCTGATCGACGGCTTGCTGGCCGGGCGCGATGTGTTTTCCACCCTTCAGCGGCCGGGCCGCCAGGCCCCCGATGGGGTGGCGCCGTTCCTGGGGATCGAGATGGCGGACCCGCCGTCGCTGCTGACAGCGCGGGTGGAACGCACCGCCGGCTTCGGGGCGCGGGTCGCCATGGCGGTGGTGGACGAAGCCTGGCGCGAGGCCGGGCTGGATGCGGTGGCCCCCGAACGCATCGGCTTGGTGGTCGGCGGCTCGAACCTGTTTTCCCGCGAACAGGCGCTGCTGGCCCGCGATTACGCGGGCCGCCCCAATTTCGTGCCGCCTCGTGCCGGCCATGCGTATCTCGACAGCGAAATCGGCGGCCTGTTGGCCAGCACCCTCGCCATTCGCGGCTTCACCCTGGGCGTGGGCGCCGCCTCGGCCAGCGGGGCGGTGGCGGTGATGCAGGCGGCCGAGGCCATCCGCAGCGGTCGCGTCGATTCCTGCATCGCCCTGGGGGCCTTGCAGGACGTGTCCACCATGGATTTGCTGGGCATGCGGGCCTTGGGGGCGCTGGGAGCGCCGCGTTTCGCCGATCGTCCCGGCCAGGCATGCCGGCCTTTTGACCGCGACCATGATGGCTTTATCTTTGGCGAAAGCTGCGCTGCCCTGGTGCTGCGCCGTGCCGACCAGGCCGGGGCGGGCTATGGCGCCCTGGTCGGTGCCGCCCAGGTGGCGGATGGTCAACGCGGCCCGGAACCCGACGGCGCCGGCCAGCGTCGGGCCATCGCCCAGGCTTTGGCCCAGGCCGGCTTGCGCCCCGGCGACGTGGATTACGTCAACGCCCACGCCACCAGCACCCCCAAGGGCGACGAGGTCGAGGCCGACACCCTGGCAGCCAGTGGCCTGGGGCATGCCTGGGTCAACGCCACCAAATCCGTGATCGGCCATGGCTTGGCCGCCGCCGGCGCCATCGAGGTGGCGGCATTGCTGTTGCAGATGCGGGCCGGCCGCTTGCATCCCACCCGCAATCTGGACCATCCCATCGCGCCACCCTTGCGGCATGTCATCGGGACGGCACAACCGCATCAGGCGCGGGTTGCCTTGAAGACTTCTTTCGGCTTCGGCGGCATCGACACCGCCTTGGTGATCCGGGGGGCGTCATGATCGGGGTGGACGACCGCGACGGTATCCGCACAATCACCTTGACCCGGCCCGAGACCGGCAACGTGCTGAACGCGGCACTGGTGGCCGAATTGGCGCGGGCGGTGGCCGGTTGCGAGGCCGCCGACGGCCCCAAGGTGCTGGTGCTGCGCGGCGGTGCCCAGGTGTTCTGTGCCGGGGGCGACTTCCAGGCGGCGGCGCAAGGCGAGGAATTGGACCCGGCCATTCTGTATGATCTGTGGTCGCGGCTGGCCTGTGGCCCCTTCGTCTCGGTGGCGGTGGTCAGCGGCCGGGTCACGGCTGGCGGGGTCGGTCTGGCGGCTGCCTGCGACCTGGTGCTGGCTGACGACAGCGCCAGCTTCACCCTGTCGGAATTGCTGTTCGGGCTGTATCCGGCCTGCGTCCTGCCCTTCCTGATCCGTCGCGTCGGGGCGCAGCGCGGCCATTATATGACGTTGTCCACCCAGGCGGTGGGGGCCGAGCAAGCCCTGGCCTGGGGTTTGGCCGACGCGGTGGAAAGCACAGTGGACGGATTGCTGCGCAAGCATCTGCTGCGCCTTCGGCATTTGGACAAGGCGGCTGTCGGCCGCTACAAGCTGTATCGGGCCGAACTGGATGGGGTGATCGACGGCGCCCGCACCCTGGCGCTGGAGTCCAATCGCCGGATGTTCGCCGATCCTTCCATCCGAAGCGGCATCGCCCGCTATGTGGCCGAGGGCAAGTTCCCCTGGGAGGATTAGCGTCCGCCGGGCTTGACGCCCGAAACCATGGCCGGCGGCTCATCGTCGCCGACCACCGCGCGGACGGCGGCGGCGACGCGGGCGTGAAGCTCGGGTTCGGTCTGCATGATGCGCAGGAAGTGCTGGCTGGACAGCGACAGGCACCAGGTGTCGGCCCAGGCGACGATGCTGGCGCGGCGCGGCACGTCGCGCAGCAACGCGATCTCGCCGAAGAAGTCGCCGTCGCGCAGGGTGTTGACCAGCCGCATGCCGTCGTCGTCGGGAAC
>JAIWOG010000250.1 GCA_020217035.1 Magnetospirillum sp.
CAGCACCTGCACGCAGCCCCGCGCGATCACATAGAAATGCTCGCCCGGGTCGCCGTGGTGGAAGACGTACTGGCCCTCGGCGAAATGGGACAGGACGAACAAGTCGCTCAGTTCTTCCAGGGTCTGGCGGCTGCATTCCGACAGGAAGGGTATCAGCGCCAGGCGGTCGGGGGTGATGAGCTGGCTTTGGCCTTCCGCCGGCGCCGAGATCGCCATGCCCTGCTGGCGCGTCCACAGATCGGCGTAAAGGCCGCCTTGCGCCAGCAGGTCGGCATGTCGCCCGGATTGCGCCAGTTGTCCGTCCTTCAGCACCAGGATCAGGTCGTAATCCACCACCGAGGCCAGACGATGGGTGACCGACACCACGGTGCAGGCGGGCGCCAGGGCGGCGACGCTGTCGTTGACCACCTGCTCTGACGCCGGATCCAGGGCCGACGTGGCTTCATCCAGCAACAAGATGGGGCAGCGCCGGATCAGGGCGCGGGCCACGGCGATGCGCTGGCGTTCACCCCCCGACAGCGCCCCCGAAGCCGGGCTGACCGGGGTGTCGTAGCCCATGGGCTTGGCCAGGATGGAATCGTGGATGCCGGCGGCCTGGGCGGCTTTGATCATTTCGTTTTCGGTGGCGTCGGGGCGCCCGGCCAGGATGTTGTCGCGGATGCTGGCGTCGAACAGCAGGGCGTTCTGCAAGACGACGCCCACATTGGCCCTGAGGCAGTCTTCCCGGATGCGCGAAACGGGGATGCCGTCCAGCAGCACCTGACCGGCTTGGGGCAGGGCGAAGCGCATCAGCAGCGACAGCGCCGTGGACTTGCCGCATCCCGACGGCCCCACCAGGGCGACGCGTTGTCCGGGACGGATGGAAAAGCTGAGGCCGTTCAGAATGGTGTTGCCATCGTCATAGCCGAAGCGCACGGCATCGAAGGTGATCTCGCCCCGCAACCGCTCCACCGCCTGGGCGTCGGGGGCTTGCTGGTCGGGTACCGTCTCGTCCAGGAAAGCCTGGATGCGGGCATGGGCCTGTTGGGCGGTGATCAGCAGCGGGATGGCGGTGGTCAACATGCCCACCGCCTCGGCGATGCCCATCAGCAGGCCGATGAAGGCGATCAACAGGCCGGCGGTCATCTGGCCGTTCACCGCCAGCACGGCGCCGGCGCCGACCACCACCAACTGGGTGATGCCGGTCCCCAGGATGGCGGTGCGGGCCACCAGGCCGCCGAACAGATAGGCACGGCCGCCGGTTTGGTCCAGGCGGCGCAGATGGGCGGCGAAATCGTGTTCGCGGCGCCGTGCCAGATGGAACAGGCGGATGACCGGCAGGGTCGCCAGGCTTTCCTGGATGAAGCCGCTGGCGCCGGCCTTGGCCTGTTGATGGTGTCCTTCCCACTGGCTGGCGCGGTCAGAGAACAGCTTGGGCACCAGTACCGCCACCGGCAGCACCGCCATGGTGATCAGGAACAAGATCCAGTTGATGCCCAAAAGCAGCACCAGGCTGGCGCCGATGATCAGCGAATGCAGCATCAGGGGCGGCACGGCGCGGACCAGGGCTTGTTCCAGGGCGGCGACGTCGGCGCCGAACAGGTGGACCATATCGCCCTGGGACCGCGCTGCCACCAAGGGCGGGGGGAATTGCTGCAACTTGTCGTGCAGGCGTCCGCGCAGCCGGTTGGTCACCGTCATTCCCAGCACGCCGGACAGCCGTTCCTGGCCGAAGGTGGCCAGGCTTTGCGCCGCCAGCAACCCGGCCAGCGCCGCCACCGCCCAGATCAGCACGTCCTTTTGGCCCTGGGTGATGCCTTCGTCGAAGATGAACTTGTAAAGCAGCGGGCTGCCCAGGTAATAGGCGGCCTCCAGCAGCAGCGCCAGGACCAGCAGGGCGAAGCGGCCATGGCCGGCGGCCAGTTGGCGGATGCATCCGGCGATGAACGAAAACGTCACTGTGCACTCTCCGCTCGGCTTGGCGCGTCAGCGGCCAAAATAGATACGTTTCAGTTGTTCCGGCAAGGCGGGCGCCAGACGCAGCGCTTGCTGGAACTCTTCCTTGCTCAGCATGGCGACGCGTCCCGCGCCGCGGCCGATGACGGTGGCGTTGCGGGTCTCGCCGGTGATCAGCGCCCGTTCGCCGAAATACTGGCCCGCTTCCAAGGTGACGGCGACGCGCTGTTGGCCGTTTTCGCCGACCATCACCTGGGCTTGCCCTTCCTGCAACAGATAGAACATGTCGCCTTCCTCGCCGTGACGGACGAAGACCTCGCCGTCGGCGAAGCGTCTGGTGGTCATCTTTTCCGCCACCTGGGTCAGCTCGGCGGTGCTGAGGCGGGCGAACAAGTCGACTTCCCGCAAGGCCATGGACAGGTTGACCGCCTCGCTGACCCGCACATCCGAGACGATGCGGCCGTCCACCATGTTCATGATGCGGTCGGCCAAGCCGATGATGCGGTTGTCGTGGGTGACCATCACCACGGCGCGGCCGTCTTGGGCGGCGAATTCGCGCAGCATGGTCACCACTTCCAGCCCCGAATCCTTGTCCAGGGCGGCGGTGGGTTCGTCGGCCAGGATCAGCCGGGGTGAATTGACCAGGGCGCGGGCCACCGCCACCCGCTGGCGCTGCCCGCCCGACAATTGCCCCGGCTTGTGGTGGACCCGGTGGCCCAGGCCCAGGCGTTCCAACAGCGCCAGGCAATTGCGCCGCGCCAAGTCGGGCGGCGTGTCCGCCATGTGGGTGGCCATGGTCAGGTTCTGCAAGGCGGTCAGCGAATCGAACAGATTGTGCATCTGGAAGATGAAGCCGATGTCGCGGCGCATCTGGGTCAGCGCCGCGCCCTGCAAGCCGGTCAGGCTTTTGCCCAATATGCTGATCCGTCCCTGTTGGACGCTGCGCATGGCCCCCATCAGGGTCAACAGCGTGGTCTTGCCCGACCCCGACGGTCCGGTCAGGATGACCAGGGAACCTGGGTCGATTTCGACGTCAAGGTCGAACAGAACCTGGGCGCGGGACGCGGCGTCGCCGAAAAAATGCGACAACCCCTCGGTGCGGATGACGGGGGCGGCGGTCATGAGAACAGATCCACCGGATCGGCCTTGCGAATCTTGCCCACCGCCAAAAGCGTGGCGGTCAGCGCCATGACCAGCACCAGCACGAAGATGGTGGTCATGTCGGGCACGTTCATGCGCAGCGGCAGCTTCGACGCATCGGCGGCCAGGGTGTAGACCCCCCAGGCCAGGAAGGCCGAGGGCACATAGGCCGCCACCGACAGCACCAGGGCGATGCAGCCGACCACCATGCTGAAAAAGCCTTGCTGATAGCCGATGGCGCGCAGGGTGGCGTATTCCTTCAGATTGTCGCTGACGATGCCGTGCAGGGCCTGGGAAATGAAGACGATGCCGACGAAGGTGCCGACGATCAGGCCCAGGCGGAAAATATAGCCGATGGGGGTGTTCTCGGCGTAATAGGCGATTTCGTTGTCGATGAAATCCTGTTTCAGGAACACCCGGGCGCGGCCGGCCATGCTGGCGGCCAATTGGTCGCGGATTATCGCCACGTCCTGGCCGTCCTCGACGCGCACCACGCCGATACCGACCCGGTCCAGCGGGGTCGAGGTCAGGCGGTAATAGTTCAAGTCCGAGGTGATCATGGTGCCGTCGATGGTGAAGGACGGCCCCAAATCGAACAGGCCGGTGACCCAGCCCAGGCGCTGCAAGGTGTCGGTGGCGTTCAAGATGGTGACCTGGGATTCGCCCGTGGCCAGGACTGTGTCGCGGATGGCTTCGTAATCCACCCGCGACTGGCCGTCCATGATCAGCCGGTCGGGCAGGGCCAATTGCGGGATGGCCGCGTTGATGTCGGGGTTCAGGAACACCGGGGCGGCGGGCGAGAAGGCCAACAGGAAGCAACTGAGGCCATGGCCGTCCAGCGGGCTGGCGATCTGGATGGCGGCGGAATAAAGCGGCGCCACGCTGCGCACGCCGGGCGTGCCTTGGGCTTCGTAGAGCAGCGCCCGGTTCATCCATGGCGGCGAATCGGCCCAGGACTTGAAGGTGGGGCCGGCGATCAGGATGTCGGCGTCAAGGGCGCGGGGAATGCCCACCGCGCTATCGTAAAGGGCGTTCTGGAAACCCAATTGGGTGAAGATCAGCACGATGGCGACGCAGACCCCCACCAGGGCGCCGGACAGCTTGCCGCCGCGATGGATCAATTGGCGGAAGGCCAGTTCCGCCGCCACCCGCAGCATCATCGGGTCGCCACTTTCTCGGTTGCTTCCAGCCGCACCACCACCTCGGCCCCCAGCAGGGCGGGCAGCGGCGTGTCGGGGGTGACGTCCACTTCGACGATGCGGGCGTCACGGCCGGTCAGCACGTCGGAAGCCGGGCGCTTCTCGCGATAGACCTCGCGGGCGACGCGGCGCACCGTGCCGGTCACCGCTTGTTCCAGGAAACGGGCCTGGATGCTGGCCTTCATCCCTTCGTGCAGGCGCACCGCCTGGTTTTCCTCGATCTCGGCGACCACCTCCAACTGGTCCAGCGCCGCCAGGCGCAACACGCCGTTCTGGCCGATCACTTCGCCGGCCCGGCTGTGCACCGACAGCACCACCCCGTCCATGGGGGCGCGGATCACCAGATGCTCGGCCTGGGCGCGGGCGCGCTCCAGGGCGGCCTGTTCCACCTCGATGCGGGCCTGGGCGACGCGGTCGTCGATGCCACGGGTTTCGGTCTGCGCCTTCAGCACGTTGGCGGCCTGGGCCACTTCGTTTTCGGCGGTCTTGCGGTCGGCGGCCAGGGAATCCAGCGCCTGTTGCGACACATGGCCGTCGGCGAACAGCGCCTGACGGCGCTTCCATTCGCGCTCCAGCATGTCGCGGCGGGCTTCCTTGGCGGCCAGCACGTTGCGTTGGGCGGCGATGTCCGAGCGCTTGGCCCCGGCGACGGTCTGTTCGCGTTGCAGCATGGTCACCGCCAAAGTGCGTTCGGCCACCTGCAACTCGGCCTGGCGGATGTCGTAGCCCTCCAGGATGGCCAGGATCTGCCCGGCCTTGACCGTCTCGCCCTGGTCCACCAGCAATTTTTGCACGACGCCGCCTTCCGACGGTCCATGGATGGCGCGGACCCGCCCCACCGGTTCGATGCGGCCGCGGGCGACGATGGATTGACTGGCCGAAGCGGCGGGCGGCGGCGCGGTGTCGTCGGCCCGCAACAGCGTGTAGGCGGCAACCAGGACGGCGAAAGCCACCCCGCCATAGACACCCCGGCGGCGCCAGCCGGGCCGCAACG
This sequence comes from Magnetospirillum sp., assembly GCA_020217035.1. GTDB lineage: Bacteria > Pseudomonadota > Alphaproteobacteria > Rhodospirillales > Magnetospirillaceae > Magnetospirillum. The sequence continues at coordinate 5,269 of JAIWOG010000250.1, forward strand.
TGAACGCGTTCATCCCCCAATTCTCCCCATCGAGCCCGACCCCCCTGGCCACAGGCCGTCAGCTTGCCGTGTCCGGCCGAGACAGGCAAGGCGACTGAACGGCTAGGTCAAGCGACTGTCAAGTCGTCGCCCAGGCGCCGATTTCATTTTGACGGTTTCGCGGCGAACTGGTTTCATGGCCGCTTCCAACGAAAGGGCACAAGGGGAGCATCATGTCGCGCATCACCGCTTCGTCACTGGTCATGGCCGCAATCCTGGCCGCCGCCGCACCCGCTTGGGCCGCCTCCGGCGAGGTCAAGGTCGGCATGCTGACCACCTTGTCCGGCCCCGGCTCCAGCTTGGGCATCGACGTGCGCGACGCCTTCAACCTGGCGGTGAAGAATCTGGGCGGCACCTTGGGCGGCCTGAAGGCCAACGTCATCGAGATCGACGACCAGCAAAAGCCCGATGTCGCCAAGGATGCCGCCACCCGCCTGATCGAGAAGGAAAAGGTCGATTTCGCCACCGGCATCATCTTTTCCAACCTGATGTTGGCGGTGCAGCCCGGCTTCGACCGCGCCAAGATCCATTACATCTCGGCCAATGCCAGCCCCTCGCAACTGGCCGGCAAGCAGTGCAGCCCCTATTTCTTCTCGGCCGCCTACCAGAACGACAACCAGCACGAGGCCATGGGCCATTACGTCCAGGCCAAGGGCTTCAACAAGGTCTACCTGATGGCCCCCAACTATCCGGCCGGCAAGGACGGGCTGAACGGCTTCAAGCGCTATTACGCCGGCGCCGTCGCCGGCGAGGTCTACACCACCGTCAACCAGTTGGATTACGCCGCCGAACTGGCGGCGCTGAAGGCCGCGGCGCCGGACGCCGTCTATGTGTTCTATCCGGGCGGCATGGGCGTCAACTTCGTCAAGCAATGGGAACAGGCCGGCCTGAAGGGCAAGATTCCGCTGTTCGGTCCCGGCTTCACCTTCTCGGAAGATACGCTGGCCGCCATGGGCGACGCGGCTGTGGGCACACTCAACACCGCCCAGTGGAGCCCCGACCTGGACAATCCCCAGAACAAGAAGTTCGTCGCCGATTTCGAGGCCGCCTATGGCCGCCTGCCCAGCGTCTATGCCAGCCAGGCTTATGACGCCGCCATGCTGATGGATTCCGCCATCCGCAAGGTGGGCGGCAAGCTGGACGACAAGGCCGCCCTGGGCAAGGCCCTGAAGGACGCCGACTTCAAGTCGGTGCGCGGCGCCTTCAAGTTCAACAAGAACAACTTCCCCATTCAGGATTTCTTCCTGCGTGAAGTGGTCAAGGATTCCAAGGGCCGTTACCTGAACAAGAAGGTGGCCCCCATCTTCAGCGAACGCGGCGACGCCTATGTGGGCGAGTGCTCCATGTGATTTCACAGCTGATCATCGAGCAGGGGCTGAACGGCCTTCAGCTCGGCGTAACCTTGTTTCTGATGGCGGCCGGCCTGACCCTGGTTTTCGGCATCATGGACGTGATCCATCTGTCGCACGGGTCGTTCTACATGGTCGGCGCCTATCTGACCGCCACCTTCGGCGCCCAGGTCGACAATTACCTTGTCGGCCTGGCGCTGGCCATTCCGGCGGCGGCGTTGATCGGCATGGCGGTGGAATGGATCGCCATCCGAAAACTCTATCAGCGTGACCACCTGGATCAGGTGCTGGCCACCTTCGGCCTGATCATGTTCTTCAACGAAGCGGTGCGCATGATCTGGGGGGCGCAGCCCCTCTTCCTGTCGCCGCCCGAAATGCTGTCCGGCACCGTCGAACTGCTGCCCGGCATCCATTATCCAGAATTCCGTCTGGCCATCCTGGTCACCGGTCTGGCGGTGGCCGCCGGGTTGGCGTTGCTGATCCGGCGTACCCGGCTGGGCATGCGATTGCGGGCCGGGGCGTCCGACCGCGCCATGGTCGGCGCCTTGGGGGTGGACGTGGACAAGCTGTTCACCATCGTCTTCGGCCTGGGGGCCGGATTGGCCGCCCTGGCCGGCGGCATGGCCGGCACCGTGTTGTCGGTGCAGGTGGGCATGGGCGAAAGCATCCTGATCCTGGCTTTCGTGGTGGTGGTGATCGGCGGTATCGGCTCGGTCAAGGGCGCCTTGGTCGGGGCGCTGCTGGTCGGTTTGGTCGACACCTTGGGCCGCGCCGTGCTGCCGGTTATGCTGCGCGGGGCCTTCGGCGCCTCGGCCGCCGACGGCATCGGGGCGTCGCTGTCCTCCAGCTCGGTCTACGTTCTGATGGTTCTGGTTCTGGCCTGGCGGCCGAAGGGGCTTTATGGCGCCTGAGCTTCGCCCCCGTCTGATCCTGGCCTTGCTGCTGGTCCTCGCCTTGGCCCTGCCGCCGCTGTTGGCCGCCCTGGGCCAGGGCTTCTATGTGGGCTTCGCCGCCCGCGTGCTGATCATGGCCCTGGCCGCCCTGGCCTTGGACCTGGTCATGGGCCTGGGCGGCATGGTCAGCTTCGGCCACGCGGCGTTTTTGGGCATCGGCGCCTATGTGGTCGGCATCGGCTCGTGGCACGTCTTCGACGGCTCGGCCTTACCCTTCGGGTTGCCGGGCAGCGAGAACGCCCTGGTGGTGTGGCCGCTGGCCATGCTGTTTTCCGGTCTGGCGGCCTTGGGCATCGGCGCCGTGTCCCTGCGCACCAGTGGCGTGCATTTCATCATGATCACCCTGGCCTTCGCCCAGATGCTGTTCTATTTGGCTGGCGGGCTTAAGACCTATGGCGGCGACGACGGCATCACCCTTTATAACCGCAGCGAGTTGTTGGGGCTGAAACTGTCGGACCCTTTCACCTTCTATTACCTGTGTCTGGCCATCCTGGTGGCGGCGTTGGCGCTTTTGCTGCGCCTGCGGGCCAGCCGTTTCGGCATGGTGTTGCGCGGCGTGCGCGACAACGAACGGCGCATGCGGGCCTTGGGCTTTCCCACCTACCGCTACAAGCTGGCGGCCTTCGTGATTTCCGGCATGGTCTGCGGCCTGGCCGGGGCGCTGCTGGCCAACGCCTCGGAATTCGCCAGCCCGGCGCTGATGAGCTGGCAGAAATCCGGCGAGTTGCTGGTCATGGTGGTGCTGGGCGGCATGGGCAGCCTGGTCGGCCCGGTGCTGGGGGCGGTGGCGTTGATGGCGCTGGAAGAAGGTCTGGCCGACCTGACCCAGCATTGGCAGGTGATCCTGGGGCCGCTGTTGCTGCTGCTGGCGCTGTCGGCGCGGCGCGGCTTGTGGGGATTGCTGCGCGGGCGCGGTCATCATGACTGAGCCGCTGCTGCACACCCAGGGACTGGTCAAGCGCTTCGGCGGCGTCGTCGCCACCAACAAGGTGGATTTGCGGGTGGAACGCGGCCACCTGCACGCGCTGATCGGCCCCAACGGCGCTGGCAAAAGCACGCTGATCGGTCAGTTGTCGGGCGAGATGGCGCCTGATGAAGGCCGTATTCATTTCGCCGGCCACGACGTGACGCGGCTGCATGTCCACAAACGGGCGCGACTGGGACTGGCCCGCTCGTTCCAGATCACCAGCATCTTCAAGACCTTCAGCGTCTTGGCCAACACCGTGCTGGCGGTCCAGGCCCATGCGGGGCATTCCTTCCGCTTCTGGCGCCCGGCGCTGCGCGACACGGCGCTTACGGGGCCGGCATTGTCAGCGCTGGAGCGGGTGGGGCTGGCCGACCGTGCCCATGACCCGGCCTCGGCGCTGTCCCATGGCGAGCGCCGCCAGTTGGAACTGGCCATGGCGCTGGCCGGTGACCCCGCCATGCTGCTGCTGGACGAACCCATGGCCGGCATGGGGCCAGACGACGGCCTGCGCATGGTGGACTTGCTGGCCAGCCTGAAGGGCGAACGCACCATCTTGCTGGTGGAACACGACATGGACGCGGTGTTCCAACTGGCCGACCGTATTTCCGTGTTGGTCTACGGCGCGGTGATCGCCAGCGGCAGCCCTGATGAAATCCGCGCTGACGAACAGGTGCGGCAAGCCTATCTGGGCGAGGACCATTGATGCTGGACGTTACCGACATCGAAAGCTTCCACGGCGACGCCCAGGCCCTGTTCGGGGTGTCGTTCAGCGTCGGCGAGGGCGAGGTGGTGGCGCTGTTGGGCCGCAACGGCATGGGCAAAAGCACCACGGTGGAGTCCATCGCCGGCCTGCTGGTTCCTCGCCGCGGCCAAATCCGCTTCCAGGGCCAGGTGATTTCGGGCTGTCCGGCGCACCAGATCGCCCGCGCTGGCATCGGCTTGGTGCCCGAGGGGCGCCGGGTCTTCCCCAACCTGACGGTGCGGGAAAATCTGTTGGCCACCGCCATTCCCCGTGGCGGCCAGGGATGGGACGAAGACCGGGTCTACGCCCTGTTTCCGGCTTTGGCCACGCTGCGCGACCGCATGGCCGCCAATTTGTCGGGTGGCGAGCAGCAGATGGTGGCCATCGGCCGCGCCCTGATGACCAACCCGTCCCTGCTGATCCTGGATGAAGCGACCGAAGGGTTGGCGCCGTTGATCCGCCAGCAGATCTGGGCCGCCATCCGCCAACTGGCCGCCGGCAAACTGTCCATTTTGGTCATCGACAAGAATGTCGACGCCCTGTTGGCCCTGGCCCATCGCCATGTGGTGTTGGAAAAGGGCAAGGTGTCGTGGACCGGCACGTCATCGCAATTGGCCGACGGCGATTTCCGTCACCGCATCCTCGGCCTGTGAAGAAAGGCAAATCCATGTCCGCCAAGCCCAAGGTCTATCTGGCCGGCCCCGCTGTCTTCCATCCGGCGGCCAAGGCGTTGTTCCAGTACATGAAGGAAATCTGCGCCGAGAACGGCCTGCTGGGCATCGCGCCCCTGGACGGCGAGGCCGATTGGCAGGATCTGCCCCTGGCCCAACAGGCCGCCGCCATCCGTCAGGCCAACATCGACAAGATCAGGGAATGCGACGCGGTCATCGCCTGCATCTCGCCGTTTCGCGGCCCCGGCGCCGATGCCGGCACGGCGTGGGAGATGGGGTACGCCGAGGCGCTGGGCAAGCCGGTGTTTTCCTGGTGCGAGGACAATCGTCCCTATATCGACCGGGTCGAGCATCAAAAGGACGACGACGGCCGCGCCTTCTGTCAGGTCCACGGCATGGTGGTGGAAGATTTCGGCCTGGTGGACAATCTGATGCTGACCGCCGGCCCCCATGCCCCGCTGACCGAGCTGGATCAGGTGATCAAGCAGGCGGCCAAGCTGCTTAGCGCCCCGTCACCCAAGGGCTGACCAGCAGCCACAGGGCGGTCGCCGCCATCATCAGCCCAAAGGCACGGCGCAGCGTGCGTTCGGGCCAGCGATGGGCCAGGGCGATGCCGGCCGCCACCGTGGCCAAGCCGCCCAAGGCCAAGGCCAGACCCATGCCCCAGTCCACCCGCTGGTTCTGGGCATAGGTGCCCAGCGCGAACACCGAGGACGGCGCCACCAGCGCCAACCCATAGCTTTGGGCGGCGCGTTGCGACAGCCGGAACCAGCCGGTCAGCAGCGGCGCCGCCACCAATCCGCCGCCGATGCCCAACAGGCCCATGGACGAACCGCCGGCCAGTCCCACCAACGGCAGCAGACGTTTGTCGCGGGGCGGCGCGTCACCATTGTTGTCCGGTGTCCGGCCCAGCATGCGCCACGCCACGAACAGCAGGAACAGGGCGAACAGGCTGCGCAGCACTTCCTGGTCCAGGCTGTTGGCGAAATGGGCGCATCCCCAGGTGGTGGCCGAACCGACGCAAGCGATGCCCGCCGCCAGCTTGATGTCCACGGGGTTGTGGCGGGCATAGCGCCACCAGGCGATCAACAGGTTGGGCACCATCATCACCAGGGCGGTGCCCTGGGCGGTGGCCTGATCGAAGCCGAACCCCAGGATCAGCACCGGAATGGCGACGATGCCGCCGCCGATACCGAACAGGCCGCCGCAGAATCCCAGGGCGGCCCCCAGGGGAATGGTCAGCAGCAGGGCGGGAAACAACGATGTGATCATCGGCACCTCGACAAAGGATGCCGATCAGCATATTGATGCTTTTGATTGGAACAATGGCGTGATTGTTTATTGACTGATGCGTGAAAAGAAAGAATGAGCGGCAGCGACGACCTGGCTTTCTTCGCCATCCTGGCGCACCAGCCCAGCCTGGCGGCGGCGGCGGAAACCCTGAACCTGTCTGCGCCGGCGGTCAGCCGGCGGCTGGCGGCGCTGGAACGTCGGCTGGGGGTGCGGCTGATGAACCGCACCACCCGCCGTCTCAGTCTGACACCGGAAGGCCAGCGCTATGCCGACGAGGCCGTGCGCATCCTGGCCGACATCAGCCAGTTGGAACAGGATCTGGCCGCCGCCCGCCAAGTGCCGCGCGGCCTGTTGCGCATCGCCGCCGGTTTCGGCTTCGGTCGCCGTCATCTGGGACCGGCGGTGGCCGATTTCGTCACCCTTCATCCCGAGGTCGAGGTGCGCCTGCATCTGTCCGACCGGCCGCTGGATTTGGCCGCCGAAGGCATCGATATCGGCATCCGCTTCGGCCTGGGCGGCGATTCCGGCCTGCTGGCCCGCAAGATCGCCAGCAACCGCCGCCTGTTGTGCGCGGCGCCGTCTTATCTGGCCCGCCATCCGGCGCCGTCCACCCCGCGCGACCTGACCCGCCACGACTGCATCTTCATCCGCGAGAACGACCAGATCAACAACACCTGGAAACTGGTGGACGGCACCACCCAGACCAGTGTCAAGGTCGGCGGCCGGGTGGGGTCGAACCACGGCGAGGTGGCGGTGGATTGGGCGCTCAAGGGCTTGGGCATCCTGCTGCGTTCGGAATGGGACATCGCGCCTTATCTGCGCAGCGGCGAACTGGTGCGGGTGCTGCCGCAATGGTCGGGGGCGGCCGCCGACATCCACGCCATCTTCCAGGAACGCCATCTGCTGTCGGCCAAGGTCAAGGTTTTCCTGGACTTCCTGACCGAACGTTTCGCCCAGTACCGGCGCGACGGCGGCTGGTGACGGTGCACCTAAAGTACCCACACCAAAATTAAAGTTGACTTTAGATCGAGGGTGCGCAATATGGCCGCCAAAAGGAATGGGGCATGTCTGCCAAGGACAAACTCTATAGCGGCACCGAACTGGCGCAGGAATTCGACCTGACGCCGCAGGCGTTGCGCTTTTACGAGGAAAAGGGCCTGTTGCAGCCGGCGCGCATGGGTATCCGCCGGGTTTACACCTATCGGGACCGGGCCAGATTGCTGCTGATCCAACGGCTGCGCCGCCTGGGGTTTTCGCTGGAGGACATCGTCCAATACCTGTCCATGTACGGATCGGTGGGCGGTGGCCAGTACCAGCTGGGACTGGAAAAGATCGAACACCGCATGGCCGAGTTGCTGCGCATGCGTTCCGAAATCGACCAGACCATCGCGGAATTACAAAACCTGGAACAGGAAGCCAGGCAAAAACTGGCGGCGGCCGAACATCGGCCCCGCCTTCAGGTCAAACCAAGGAAGGGTACGGAGGAACCAGCATGAAAGTCCTCGTCGCGGTCAAGCGCGTCATTGATTACAACGTGAAGATCCGGGTGAAGTCGGACCAAACGGGCGTCGAGACGGCGAACG
>JAIWOG010000251.1 GCA_020217035.1 Magnetospirillum sp.
CGTCTCGCCCACCAGCGCACAAGAGGGGTCGCTGACCCGCAGCATGATGGAAGAGGTCCTGGAAAAGGCGGTCTCCACCATCTGAGCTTCGCGACACGCAGAGCATGGGCCGGATCGGTCACGCTGTCCGTGCGCCCGGCCTTTGCATTTTATGAGTCAAGGATTTGCAGGTTATGGGGGTGCGTTTGCATTTTATGAGTCATCCGACAGGGTCATCCGACACACATCCGACAATCGGCTACAGGCCAAGAACGAGCGGAATCAGCCAGCCTTCGACGCGGTAACATAATACCATACGCGTAACACACTGATTTAATTATCTTTATTTCCTGTTGACTCTCACCTGTCGCATCGACATACTCCGCGCTTCTCGAATGCCGGATATTCCGGCGTTTCCAACTGGTTTTGCCGTGGGTGACATGAAGACCTTGAACGTCAAACCGTCCGAAGTGCAGAAGAAGTGGGTCTTGATCGACGCGGACGGCGTCGTCCTGGGCCGTCTCGCCAGCATCATCTCGATGCGGTTGCGGGGCAAGCACCTCCCCACCTTCACCCCCCATGTCGACATGGGCGACAACGTGATCGTGATCAACGCCGAAAAGGTCAAGCTGACCGGCAACAAGCTGGCCGACAAGACCTTCTATTGGCACACCGGCCATCCGGGCGGCATCAAGGGCCGTACCATGGGTCAGCTGCTGTCCGGCCGCTTCCCCAACCGGGTCATCGAAAAGGCCGTCGAGCGCATGATCACCCGTGGTCCGCTGGGCCGCGCTCAGATGAAGAATCTGCGCGTCTATGCCGGTGCGAACCATCCCCATGAAGCGCAGCAGCCGGAAGTGCTGGACGTGGCTTCGATGAACCCGAAGAACAAGAGGTAACAGCCATCATGGCCGATCTCTCCAGCCTGGCCGATCTCAAGGCCGCCGCGCCGCAGGTCCAGCCCGTTCACGAGCGCAAGGTTGACGCTCAGGGCCGCGCCTACGCCACCGGCAAGCGCAAGAACGCCATCGCTCGTGTCTGGGTCAAGCCCGGCACCGGCAAGATCGTGGTCAACGGCCGCGACGTCACCACCTATTTCGCCCGTCCGGTGCTGCGCATGCTGATCAATCAACCGTTCCAGACCGCCCGTTGCGAAGGCCAGTTCGACGTCATGTGCACCGTCAACGGTGGCGGCCTGTCGGGCCAAGCCGGTGCTCTGCGCCACGGCATCAGCCGCGCTTTGACCTTCTTCGACCCGGCCATGCGCCCGTCGTTGAAGGCCGGCGGCTTCCTGACCCGCGACCCCCGCGTGGTCGAGCGCAAGAAGTACGGCAAGCACAAGGCTCGTCGTTCCACCCAGTTCTCGAAGCGCTGATCCGCTTTCGACTTGGGTTTGTGGAGAGGGTCGCTTCGGCGGCCCTTTTCCATTTCCGTCGCATCAAGGGACAGATCATGCCGTTCATCTATGTGGCCGCCAGCAAGGCCAACCAGGAATGGGGCGCCGACGTGGGCCTGGGCAAGAACCTTTTCAAGGTGGGAATCGCCCCCGAACCGGAAACCGCCGTGATCGGTTTCGCCGGCCAAAGCGACTGGAAGGTGCTGAAGGCCGAGGAGACCGAACTGTCGGAAGACGAGGCGTTGTCCCGCCTGGGCCGCAAGGAGAAGGCGGTCGATCCCAATTATTATCCCAAGCTGCGCGGCGCCCAGGGCCTGTTCAAGGTCACCATCGCCAATGTCGAGAATTCCATGCTGGTGGCCTTGGCGCTGGACGGCAAGGAACCGCCCAAGGGGTTCAAGGCCAAGCCGGCCGACATCGCCAAATATTTGATCAACAACGCCCTGCGTTGATCCCATAGGAATTGCCCGCGCCCCACCTTGGGTTTACCATCCAAGGCGGTGGGGTGCGCGACGCGCAAGTTCGTGACCGATTGGGGAGCTTGACCCGGATGTGCGCCAAAGCGGCGACCAACACGGCTGCGGTATTCACCGAGGCCATGCGTGCCTACGAGAGCGGCAAGCCCGCCGAGGCGCGGCGACTGGCACGACGCCTGGTCGAGGCCGCCCCGCATTTCGGCGGCGCCCATTACCTGCTGGGGCTGTTGGCCCTGGACCAGAACCACGGCAAGCGGGCCGCCAGCCATCTGGCCACCGCCATCGCCATCACCCCAGGTCAGCCCACCTTGCATCTGGCCATGGGCCGCGCCCTGGAGATCAGCGGCGAGATCGACGAAGCCTGCCTGCATTTCCGCACGGTCCTCAGTCTGTTTCCGAACCATGCCGAGGCCCATGCCCGCCTGGCCCATCTGCTGCGCCAACAAAGGCGCGACGACGAAGCCCTCGCCCATTGCCGTCAGGCGGTGGCCGCCGACCCCGGCCATGCGGAAGCCTGGAACACCCTGGGCGCCCTGTTGCAGGAACAGGGCAACCACAACGAAGCGGCGCAATGCCTGCGCCGCGCCCTGCAATTGCGTCCGGCTTGGCCGGCGGCGCTGAACAATTTCGGCTTGGCGCTGAAGCAATGCGGCAATCTGGCCGAGGCCGTCACCATCCTGGAAGGCGCGGTCGACATCCGCCCCGACCATGCCGGCAGCCGCACCAACCTGGCGTCCACCTATCGGGCCTTGGGACAGTTGGACAACGCTCGTCGCCATGCCGAGATGGCGGTCAAACTGGCGCCCCGCGACTGTGATGCCTGGATCGAACTGGGCTTGGTGCGCCAAGCCCAGGGACACGAGGAAGGGGCGGCGGCGGCCTTCGACCACGCCACCGCCACCGCCCCCGACCAGATCAAGCCTTGGTTCTGCCTGGCCGAAGCCTGCCGCGCCTTGGGCGAGGTGGAACGGGCCGCCCAAGCCTATCGCCATTGTCTGACGCTCGACCCCGACGACACCCATGGCGCCGGACTGGGCTTGGCCTTGACCGGCATCGCCGACGCCCCGCAACGCGCCCCCCAAGCCTATGTGCGGCAATTGTTCGACGATTACGCCGATCGTTTCGATTCAGCCCTGGTCGGCGCCCTGGATTACCGTGGTCCGTCGTTGCTGGCTGACGCGTTGGACCGGACCTTGGACCGCAAACACGACTTGGCGGTGCTGGACGCCGGCTGCGGCACCGGACTGGCGGCCTCGATCCTGCGCCCCCTGGCCGCCACCCTGGACGGCATGGACCTGTCGCCGGCCATGGTGGCCAAGGCCCGGCAACGACAGGTATACGACTCGTTGCACGAAGCCGAACTGGAGCAGTATCTGAACCGCCACCCGGAAAGCTACGACCTGATCGTCGCCGCCGACGTCATGGTCTATCTGGGCAGCCTTTCAGGACCGCTGGCCGCCGCCCGCACCGCCTTGCGCGACGGCGGCACCTTGGCCTTCACCCTGGAACGCACCGAGGACTCGGAAAGCTACATGCTGGGGGCCAAGCACCGCTATGCCCATGCCCGCGGTTACGTGGTTCAACAGGCCGAACACGCCGGCTTCAACGTCGTTCTGCTGGAAGACGCGGTCACCCGCAAGGATGGCGGCGAGGATGTCCCCGGCCTTTTGGTGGTGCTGCGGAAAAAAAGCCGGCGCGACGACTGACAGCGGCGAACCGCCTCAGAACTTCAGTTCCAGACCGGCGCCGAAATGCAGGCCGGAATTGGGCTGGCTGGCGGCATCCTCGCCACGGCTGGCGGCGGCGAAACCGCCCATGCTGAAGGACGGCGTCACGTCATGGGTGAAGGACAGCGACAAGGACAGGTCGTTGGCATCACCCGGCGACACCCCCATCTGCGCCGGATTAAGGCTGAAACCGCCCACTTGCGTCCATTGATAGCCCAGGGACAAGGCGGCGATTCCGTCCATCCCCCAGGGCGAGACCGAACGACTGGCAGTCAGGTCGGCGACGCCCAGGCCGCCGCCGCTTTTCACCGACGACGACAGGTTCATCCAGTCCAGGCCATAGGCGGCATAGCCGCCCAGGGACAGACCGTCCCCGGCGGCGGCGGCGTTGCCGCCGCCCATGGGCGCCGAGACGGCGCCCAGGCTGAAGGAACCGGTGGCATAGGCTTCCGAGCGGTTTTCCCCGCCGAACGACGGCAAAGCCAGACCCGAACCGCCCGGCACCAGACGCGGCCGCACGGAATCGCCGGCCCAGGCGGGCATGGCGACGGTCAGCAGGACAGCGGTCAGGGCGAGATGGCGGAACATGATCTTCAAGGACACAAGATGTTGATGCGACTCATATAATGTCGCCTGCGCCTTCGAACAGTCCCTTTATTGCAAATCCGAATCAAATGACTCTTTGCGTTGCAACAAAGCCACAGAATCATACCATATCCCGGTGATCGGAACCGATCACCGGCGCCCTCACGCGGCGGGCGTGTTTCTCCGAAACACTGGCCTTCCGCGGCATAAGCCGCGCGGCGCGGTCGCGCCTAACCCCATCCCGATGAGTTCCTCTCATCGGAACGGGGTCTCAATCCTCGACGATCTTGCGCTCGCGTTCGGGGCGGTCCTTTTCCGGCTTTTCCCGTTCCATCGGCAAGCGCTGCGGTCGATGGGCGAAGGCCGCCAGACGAGCCTGGACCTTGCGGTTGACGGTGCCGGCGGGATAGCGCCCGTTCTCGTCCGCCTCGCCGGCCACGGTTCCGGTCAACAGCGCGATGCCCTGGTCCACGTGCTCGACGGGATAGATGGCGAAACGGCCCTGGCGGCAGGCTTCCACAACGTCGTGGCGCAGCATCAGGTGCCGCACGTTGGTGGCCGGGATCAGCACGCCCTGGGTGCCGGTCAGACCACGGGCGGCGCACAGGTCGAAAAAGCCTTCGATCTTCTCGTTGACGCCGCCGATGGCCTGGACCCGGCCGAACTGGTCCACCGATCCGGTCACCGCCAGATCCTGGCGGATGGGCAGGCCGGACAGCGCCGACAGCAAAACGTACAATTCGGTGGACGACGCCGAATCGCCGTCGATGCCGCCATAGGATTGCTCGAACACCAGGGACGCCGACAACGATAGCGGTTCGTGGGCACCGAAACGGGCAGCCAGGAAGCCCGACAGGATCAGTACCCCCTTGCCGTGCAGGGGACCGCCCAAATCCACCTCGCGCTCGATGTCGATGACGTCGCCCTTGCCGGCGTGGATGCGGGCCGTGATGCGGGCCGGATGGCCAAAGGCGAAATGGCCCAGTTGCAGCACCGCCAGGCCGTTGATCTGTCCCACTTCCGCGCCTTCGGTGGCAACGTGGATGACGCCGCTTTCGATTTCGTGCTGGATGTTCTCGCGCACCCGGTCCTGGCGGCGGATGGCGGCGTCCACCGCCTGTTGCACATGGGCGGCGCCGATCACCGAAGCTCCAGCGCGGGCCGCCCAATGGTCGGCCTCGCGCAGCAGGTCGGCCAGAGACGCCATATGGGTGGACAATTTGTCGGCGTCTTCGACCTGACGCGACGCCTGCTCCACCACCCGGGCGACGGCGGAACGGTCCAGCGGCAGCAATCCTTCCTTGCGGCAAAGCGTCGCCACCGAACGGGCCAGGGCCAGCACCGACTGGTCGTCGCGCGGCATGCGCCAGTCGAAATCCGCCGCCACCTTGAACAATTCGGCGAATTCCGGATCATGGTGCGACAACAGGTAATACAGCATGGGCTCGCCGATCAGCACCACCTTGAGGTCCAAGGGGATGGGCTGCGGCTCCAGGCTGAAAGTGGACAGCAACCCCAAGGACTGGCCGGGGCTCTCGATCCTCACCTCGCGGGCCTTCAGCGCCCGCTTCAAATCTTCCCAGGCGAAGGGGTTCAGCAACAGCTTGCGGGCATCCATGACCAGGAAGCCGCCATTGGCCCGGTGCAGGGCGCCAGCGCGGATCAGGTTGAAGTCGGTGAGCAGGGCGCCCATCTGGGCCATGTGCTCGACCCGGCCGATCAGGTTGGGCTGGGTGGGGTAATCTTCGTACACCACCGGAGCCCCCTGGGTGGCGCCATTGTCCACCAAAACGTTGACCCGATAGCGGCGAAAGGCGTCGCCGCCCAGGGCCCGGCGGATCTTCGAACGGTCGTCGTCGCCCAGGAAATCGCCCACATTGGCGGCGACGTCGGCGGCCACCGCCTGCAAATACGCCTGGACCTGATCCAGGTCCGGATATTTGGCGGTGATCTCCTCCAGCAGATGCTCGATGGCGAAGGACACCACGTCGTGGTCAAGCGCACGCAGGCGGGCACGGGATTCGCGTTCCCATTTCGGCACTTCCTTCAGCGTGCCTTCCAGCTTTTCCTGCAGCCCTTCCATGTCGGCCTTGAAGCGGGCCTGGGTGTCTTCCGGCAATTGCTTGAACTGTTCGGGCGACAACACCTCGCCTTCGACCATGGGAGCCAGGGCCAGTCCCACCGGGGTGCGTACCAGGGCGACGCCCTTTTCCCCCGCCTCGCCGGCGATGGCGCGGAACGCCTCTTCCTGGCGCTCCTTCAACTCGTCCTCGATGGCCTGGCGACGGTTGCGGTATTCCTCGGCCTCGAAGGCGGCGGGCAGCGCTTGGCCCAATTCGCCCACCAGCCAGTCCATGTCCTTCTTCAGGCCGGCGGCGCGGCCGGCGGGCAGCCGCAACGCCTTGGGCCGCTGGCTTTGGTCGAAATCGTTGACATAGACCCAGTCGTCGGGGACCGGGCGCCCCGCCGCCTGGGCCGCCAGCAGACGCATGACCAAAGAGCGCCGGCCGGTGCCTTCCGGCCCCAGGGCGAACAGGTTGAAGCCGCGATGGCGCATGGCCATGGCGAAGTCGATGGCCTCGACGGCACGGTCCTGACCGAAGCTGTCCTCGGTATCCGCCAGGTCCGCCGTGGTGGCGAAGGGCAACGAGGCGGGATCGCAGACCTTGTAAAGGTGCTCGGGCGGCAAGGCTTGCGGCTGCGGCGACACGGCTCCCCCTTTCCTCAGGCTTCGTCTTCGATGCGTTCCATGTCGTCGTCGGAAAAACCGAAATGGTGGCCGATTTCATGGATCAGCACGTGCTTGACCAAAGACGTCAGGTCCTCGCCCGATTCACACCAGTAATCCAGGATCGGCCGGCGATACAGGTAGATCATGTCCACGTCGGTGCGCGGCGCCTCGGAGAAACTGGTCATCGGCAACGACACCCCACGGTACAGACCCAGCAGGTCGAAGGGGCTTTCCAGCCCCATCTCGGACTCGGTCTCTTCGTCGGGGAAGTCGTCGACGCGGATGATCACGTCGGCGGCGTAGGTCCGCAATTCCTCGGGGATTTCGGCGAAAGCGGCGTGGGCGATGGTTTCCAGGTCCCCCAGGGTCGGGGGCACCGTATGCGGAGGGATGAGTCGTGACATGGCTTCACCTTACCCTGCCTTGAACCAAGCGTGAAGAGCGCCCATAGGAAATGGGTCAACTGAAGGCGAGTTTCATCATGGTGACAAAGCTGACCCCCGAAGAACGCGACGCCGCCTTGGCCAAGTTGCCTGGCTGGCGCTGGCTGGCCGACCAGGAAGCCATCGAGAGGAGCTTCATCTTCAAGGATTTTTCCCAGGCATTCGGCTTCATGACGCGGGTCGCCCTGGCCGCCGAAAGCCAGGACCACCACCCCGATTGGCACAACGTCTATTCCAAGCTGACCATAAGGCTGTCGACCCACGATTGCGGCGGGCTATCAAGCCGCGACATCACACTGGCCCACACGATCGACACAATCGCCCCTTAGCCTCATTTACAGCGACGGGGGCGTGTGGAATCATGCGCCCCTAGTTCAACACGTTTCACGAAAGCGCTGATTCCATGCGGATCGCCGTTGCCCTGTTTGTTCTTGCCGCCGTTGTTTCCGGCCCCACCCTGGCCCAAGAAAAAATCGCCGCCAAAGCCACGCAATCCCCCAAAGCCGCCGCCCCGGCCAAGCCCAGCCTGTCGCAAATGGCCGCCGAGGGCGACGTCCAATCCCAGTTCGACTATGGGATGCTGCTCTTGAAAGGCGGCAAGGCGGTGAAGAAGAACCCGGCCCAGGCCCAGGAATGGCTGGTTCTGGCCGCCAGCAACGGTCATGCGGAAGCGGCCGCCACCCTGGCACAGGGCTTCGAGCAAGGCCAATTCGGCAAGGCCGACCTGACGGAAGCCGCCAATTGGTGGTATCGGGCCGGCGATCTGGGCGACGAGAAGGCCCGTCAGCGCTTCCTTGGCCTTTATCTGGACGGCCACACCGATTCCATCGGTGGCCCCGCCGGAGTGCGCTGGCTGGAACAATGGGCCGCCAAGGACGACGTCCGCGCCATCCTGGCGCTGGGCCGCATCTACGAATTCGGCGATGGCATCGTCGTGGACCACGCCAAGGCCCAATCCTGGTACCGCATCGCCGCCTTCGCCGGCAACATGGACGCCCAATACCGGCTGGGCAGCATGCTGCTGGCCGAACCCGCCGCCTGGCGCCTGTTGTTCAAGGATGCCGGCCGCGAGAAGGACAACACCGAACGCGACGTCTACTACCCCACGCGCGACGCCGCCCAAGCCGCCGCCGGCGGTGACCGGCGGGTCGACATCATGCGCCCGGGCATGTTGCATGGCGAATATTGGCTGACCCGCGCCGCCCTGCGCGGCCACCCTCAGGCCGCGCTGACCTTGGGCGAAGCCTATTTGAACGGCCGCGACCTGCCCTTCGACATGGCACGGGCGGTGCGCTGGCTGTCGGTTGCCGCCCTGGCGGGGGAACCGCGGGCGATGAAGGAACTGGCCGACATGGCCGCCCTGGGCCAGGGGCTGTTCGCTCCCGACCCGATCCGCGCCTGGGTCAACTATGAACTGGCGGCTTCCGCCGGATTGAAGGAAGCCGAGGAAGCCCGCGACAAGCTGGTCAAGACCATGAACCAGCGCCAACTGAATCGCAGCCGCCAGATCGTCGCCGACTTACGCTGAGCACGCCCCGATGAAGGCCGCCACTGATGCATTCAGATGGTTCATTGGCATGAACCATCTGTCTGGATCGGACCACTAGCGTTCGCGGCGCAGCAGGAAGCGGGCGGTCTTGCCCTTGCTGTTGGCGGCCACCGCGTAGACCTTGCCGCCGTCGGTCAACACGCCGTCCATGGTGAACTGGCCGTCCCCCGCCCCCAAGGTGAAGCTGCACCCGCTGAGCGCGGTCACCGCCCCTTCGATGCGGGTGCCGGCGCTCCACCCCATGCCATCGTCGACGCTGCCCTTGCGGTCCAGGATCCAGGCCATGCCGTTCCCCTGACGGACGAATTCCCAGCGGCTGTGGGGGCTGACCCAGCGGCCCAACAACCATCCGCCGGCATTGGGCGAACTGGTGTCGCAGATGGCTTCGGGCAGCGAGCCGGGCGGCCCGGCCTTGGGGAACTGGGGCAGGTTCTCGGCCAAGGCGGGAAGGCCGCACACCAGCATCAAGGTGGCGGCCAGACTGGCGACGCGCATGGGAAATCCTTTCATCGGCTGGCCCGCAGGGGAACATAGCCGCGATCACGCATGCACATGTCCACATAGGCGTTGATCCGTCGTTTCGCCTGGGTACGGTCGTAGTCGCGGAAATTGCTGTCGGCCTGGCTCTCCGAATAACCCACCTGATCGTCGGCCCAGCGCCGACAGCCGTTGTAGTCGCTGCGCCATTGATCCTTGGGGGCCGAAGGGTGCTGCCATGGCACCGAAGCGGCGGAACAGGCGGCAACGGCCAGAACCAAGCTCAGACAAACGACAAGACGGGCACTCACGGGCAGGTCTCCAACGGCGATGCGGCATTGCGCCACAGCCCCGCGCCCAGGTCAAGCCGCCCGCAAGCCGTTCAGGAAGTGCTGCAAGCTGTTGCGCAGCCGGCCGGCCTGGGCCGCCAGCATCTCGGCGGCTTCGTGCACGTGGCCGGCCTCGCCCCCGGTCTTGTCGGCAGCTTGGGCCAAGCCGCCGATATTGTCGCTGACCAATTGCGAGCCGCTGGCGGCCAAAGCCACCGAACGGGCGATTTCGTCGGTGGCGGCGCCTTGCTGTTCGACCGCCACCGAAATAGCGGCGGCGGTCTCGCTGAGCCGCGCCATGGTGGTCT
>JAIWOG010000252.1 GCA_020217035.1 Magnetospirillum sp.
CGACCTGACGGATGGCCGAGGCGGCGTCGCCGGTGGTGACCTGGATGGCACCGATCTGGCTGGCGATTTCCTGGGTCGCCCTGGCGGTCTGGTTGGCCAGCGCCTTGACCTCGCCGGCCACCACGGCGAAGCCCTTGCCGGCGTCGCCGGCGCGCGCCGCCTCGATGGTAGCGTTGAGCGCCAGCAAATTGGTCTGGTTGGCGATATTGCTGATCAGGCTGGTGACCTCGCCGATGCGGCCGACGGTCTCCAACAGGCTGGTCATGCAACGGGTGGTCTGTTCCAGTTCGTCCGCCGCCGCCCGCGACAGCACGGAAGAATCCTCGACCTGGCGGGAAATCTCGGCGATGGAGGCGGACAATTCCTCGGCCGCCGACGCCACCGCCTGCACGCTGCCCGAGGCGGATTGCGACGCGGACGCGGCTTCGCGGGTTTGGTCCTGGGCCTGACGCGCCAGGCCGGACAGGCTGAGCGAATGGCTGTTCAACTGGGTGGCGGCGGACACCACCTCGCCGGTGACGCCCTGGACGCCTTGCTCCAAGGTGTCGGCCATGTCCAGAAGCGCTTGGCGCCGTTCGGCTTCCAGCCGCTTTTCGGTTTTCTCCTGCTCGGCCCGCAACTGCGCCGCCTCGCGCATGGAATCGCGGAACACCCTGAGCGCCCTGGCCATGGCGCCGATCTCGTCGTTGCGCTGGTCGCCCACCACCTCGGCCTGAAGGTCGCCGCCCGACAACCGGGTCATGGTGCGTTCCATACCGCGTACCGGACCGATCACCCGTCTCTGGGTCACCACCAGCCCCACCAGGCACAAACCCAGCGCCAGCAAGGCGGCGGCGACGCTGAAAGTCAGCACGCGCCCGGCCCGGGCCTGTTGCTGTTCCGAAACCTGCAACGCCAGGGCCGAGGCGACATCTTGCGCTGTCACCAGGGTGGCGATGGCCTGACTGGCGGCGGCGAACCATTGGGCGGCGTCCACCGGATAGGGGGCCCCCTTCAGGCCAGCGGCCTGCACCGCTTGGCGAGTGACTTCGAAATCCTGGAAATACTGGCGCTCGACCGCCGCCACCGCTTCGGTCATGGCCGTTGTCATGTCGGCTTGACGGGCCAGGATGCGGACGAATTCCCACGCCCCTGCCACCCGGCCGCGAAATTCGCCCAGCAGCGCCATGTCCGAGCCGGTCAGCGGTCGTCCGGCGGCGACGATGCCCGCCACGGCGCCACGCTCGCGCCCGGCAAATTCAGCCATCACCGCCAGTTGCGAGCGCATGTCCTCGGTCATCGCCACCAGCGGGGTCTGGGAATTGGCCTGGATCAGACCCAGGCGCAGCATCAGCACGTTCTCGATGACCGAGGATGAGGTGGAAAACCACGCCGACGCCAGCGTCTGCGGGCGCTGGCCTTGCGGGACGGCCAAGGCGGAATCGATCTGCCGGCGCAAGGTCACAAGCCCCTGGCGCCGTTCCGCCAGACGAGCCGCCAGATCCTGACGGGCGGCGAAATCCAACCCACCCATCTGGCTTTCGGCCTGGGCCATGGCGGCGTCACCAGCCTGGCGCTTGTCGGCGATGGTCTGTCGCATCTCGTCGGTGACGGCGGAGGCGGCACCCAAAGCGCCGGCGGTCAGGCCGCGTTCCGCCGCCCAATGTCCCGCCGCCGCCAGCAACAGCGCCGACACCCGGCCTTGCGTCACCATGCGTCCGGCCCCTTGCCACTGACGGATCGAATCAGCCGCGATGACTCCCACGGCCAGGATGGCGACCGCCGCCAATGCCCCCAGCAACAGATTGATGATCGAGCGGATGCTCATGGTGCCCCCCACCATTTTCACGTGGCTTGAGATATATCAAGTTTGATAGGTATTTTATATACCCATTCCATCAATTGTCATGCAGCCGTCGCCTTCCCCGCATTGTCAGCATCCCGGCCAAGGGCTACACTGCGCCGCACAATGATTTTGAGGAGAAGGTCATGAGTGGCGAGACCCTGAACGGTTATTACTTCGAGGAACTGAGCGTCGGCCAATCGGCCATCTTTTCCAAGACCGTCACCGAGGCGGACATCGCCGCCTTCGCCGGCGTGTCGGGCGACTTCAACCCCGTGCACGTGAACGAGGAATTCGCCAGCCAGACCATGTTCAAGGGCCGCATCGCCCACGGCATGCTGTCGGCGGCCTTCATCTCGACCGTCTTCGGCATGAAGCTGCCCGGACCGGGCTGCATCTACGTGTCGCAGTTGCTGAAGTTCAAGGCGCCGGTGAAGATCGGCGACACCGTCACCGCCCGGGTGGAAGTCACCACCTTGGTTCCGGAAAAGAAGTTCGCCACCTTCAAGACCACCTGCACCGTGGGCGAAAAGGTTGTGCTGGACGGCGAAGCCACCCTGATGGTGCCGTCCAAGGGCTAAGCCTTATGGCTTGCTGTCTGGGGGCGCTTCGGCGCCCCCTTCCTTGACGGCCAGACGCAAGCGGTCCAGGCATTCATCGCGGCCGGGACGGTAATCGCGTTCCTCCCACCATGCTTCGACCCGGGCCAGGGCCTGACCGATGGCTGGGCCGCGTGGCACCCCCAATTCCAGGCAATCGGCGCCCCGCACCGGCAATACCACCGGCTGCCAGGAATCGGCCCAATCCAGCAAACGCAACCATCGGCTGGTTTCCTGGCTGTGGGTCATCCCCGATCGCGCCTTGGCGTCCGCCCAGGCCACCAGGGCCAGGTCGCGAAAGGTGTCGGCGCCCACCCGCCGCAGGGCGCGCCGGGCCTGGACTTGGTCCACGCCGTCATGAACCTCCACCTTGGGGACGGCGATGGACACCAGCCGGGCGATTTGTGCCGCCGACAGCTTCAAGCGATCGCCCACCGCCTGGATGGCGGCCGTGTCGCCGTGCAGGATGGCGCCCAGGCGGCGTAGCGGATCGGGGGCGATTCCCGGGCGCACCAAGCCTCGGCTTTCCAGCCAGCTCAGCACCTTGAGGCGCCCCAGTTCGTCGGCTTCCGGCAGGACGTGGGCCAGGATCCCCTCGCCCTTCATCACCAGCAAGGCGGCCGCCGGGTCGGGGGCCTGCAACAGGCGGATCAGTTCTCCGGCCACCCGTTCGCCAGACAGTTCGACCAGACGCGGCGCCAGCTTGCGGCAGGCGACCAGCGCCTTCTGGTCCATGGGCGGGCGGCCGTAATGGGCGTGGAAGCGGAAGAATCGCAACAGCCGCAACACGTCCTCGTCGATGCGCTTCATGGGGTCGCCGACGAACCGCACCTGGCCGGCGGCCAGGTCGGCCAAACCGTTGAAGGGATCGTAAACCCGCCCTTGCGAATCGGCGAACATGGCGTTCATGGTGAAGTCGCGCCTGGCCGCATCGGCGGTCCAGTCGTCGGTGAAGCTGACGCGGGCATGACGGCCAAAGGTTTCCACGTCTTCGCGCAGCGTGGTGATCTCGAAATGGGCCTTGCCCACCACCGCCGTCACCGTGCCGTGGGCGATGCCGGTGGGAATGACCTTGATGCCAGCCCGATCCAGCAACGCCATCACCGTGTCGGGGGTGTCGTGGGTGGCGATGTCGATATCCTTGATCGGGCGCTTCAACACCGAATCGCGCACGCAGCCGCCGACGAAACGGACCTCGGCGCCGTCGGCCATCAACGCCGCCAGCACCTTTTGCGTCTCGGCCGCCTGCATCCACGGCTGCGGCGACAATTGCCCCAGCGGTTCGCCGCCGCCGTCTTGGATCACCCGCATTTCTTCACCAGCACGTCGGACAGGTTGACCAGCATGCCGGCGGTGGCGCCCCAGATCACCCGTTCGTCCCAGGTCATCGACCAGAACGGCCGTCGCCGCCCTTCCACCACCACCCGGTTCAGCTTGTGGTTTTCCGGGTCCAGCAGGAATTCCAGGGGGACCTCGAACACCTCGGCCACCTCGAACGGGTCGGGTTGGGTGACCACCGGCGGGCGCACCACGCCGACCACCGGGGTGATGATGAAGCCGGTGCCGGTGACATAATGGTCCAGTCGCCCCAGGATGGTGACCAGGTCGCGGGAAAGGCCGATTTCTTCCTCGGTCTCGCGCAGGGCGGCGGCGACGGCGTCGCCGTGGTCGGCTTCTTCCAACCGCCCACCGGGAAAGCTGATCTGGCCGGGATGGTGGGCCAGATGGGCGGTGCGCTGGGTCAACAGCACGGTCATCCCGTCCTGATGTTCGACCAACGGCACCAATACGGCGGCCGGACGTGGCGGACCGTCCACCAGGGCGTGACGGCCCGGCACCTCGTCGCCGTCGACCAGGCGTTCCAGCATGGCGTCACCGCGGCCCTTGGGGTCAAGCCCGGCGGCCAGGCGCGCGGTGATCTCGTCGCGGGTCAGTCGCACTCGTCCAGTCGCCCCAACACAAAGAACGTGCCGCTGCTCCACACCCCATAGGCGCGTTCGCCATCCTCCAGGATTTCCTCGTGCCCCTTGGCCACCAGTTCGTAATAGACGGCGCGGGTCAACCGCGCTTCCAGCCCGTCGCGCACGGTGACATAGGGCATGGGTTCGCCGGTATCCGGGCATTCGGCGATACGCAAGGGGTGCTCGGCATCCACCGTCACCAACTCGTCCACGTTGGTGCGCAAGCTGATCACCCGGTCGCGCCCGCACTGGCACGTGAACATCTCGACCGCCAGGAAGGGCACGTCGTCGACGGTGATGGTGCCGCGTTCCTCGGGGGTGGTCAGCCAATAACGGCCTTCCGGGTCACGGCTCATCACCGAGGCGAAAAGGCAGACCATCTCTTTGCGATTGATCGGCGAGCCATGGTAGAACCAACGGCCATTGCGATCGATGCGGATTCCCAAATCACCGCAATTGTCCAAGGCGACGGAAGTGACCAAGTGCGCAACCTCCCGGGCGAAGGCCCGTAACCAGTCCCAATCCCACAGGAGTCCCCGGTGACCAACCCGACCCCCAGCAGCGGCCTGGAGCGCGAGGCGGCCGATCTTAACGCCACCATCGTCGCGGCGCGGACGGCCGTCGCCCAAGTGATCTTCGGTCAGGACCGCGTGATTGATGAAAGTCTTATCACGCTGCTGGCGGGGGGTCACGCCTTGTTGATCGGCGTCCCCGGCCTGGCCAAGACCCGGCTGGTGGAAACCCTGGGAACCGTGTTGGGGCTGGCGGAAAAGCGGGTGCAGTTCACCCCCGATTTGATGCCCGCCGACATTTTGGGCTCGGAAGTTCTGGAAGAAGGCGCCGACGGCAGCCGCGCATTCCGCTTCATCCGGGGGCCGGTGTTCTGCCAGTTGCTGATGGCCGACGAAATCAACCGTGCCAGCCCGCGTACCCAGGCGGCGTTGTTGCAAGCCATGCAGGAACGCCGGGTCTCCATCGCCGGCCATTACCACGACCTGCCCGAGCCGTTCCACGTGCTGGCCACCCAGAACCCGCTGGAGCAGGAAGGCACCTATCCCCTGCCCGAGGCCCAGTTGGACCGTTTCCTGATGCAGGTCGATGTCGGCTATCCCGACCTGGAAGCCGAACGCCGCATGCTGCTGGCCACCACCGCCGGCCCGCAACCCCCGCCGCCAGTGGTGATGGACGGCGAGCGTCTGCTGGCGGCGCAAGCCTTGATCCGCCAATTGCCGGTGGGCGCGGCGGTGGTCGATGCCATCCTGGCCCTGGTCCGCGCCGGGCGCCACGAAACCAGCCCCTTGCCCGAGGTTCAGCGCCACGTGGCCTGGGGTCCCGGTCCGCGCGCCGCCCAGGCGCTGATGCTGGCCGCCCGCGCCCGCGCCCTGATGGACGGCCGTCTGTCGCCGTCGGTGGAAGACGTCGCCGCCTTGGCGCCCCCCATCCTGCGTCATCGCATGGCGCTGTCCTATGCCGCCCGCGCCGACGGCGTGACGGTGGACCACGTCATCGCCAAACTGATCGAGATGCTGGCGTGATCCCGCCTCGGGCGCTTGCGGAAGCTCAGGACCTGGCCGCCCGGTTGCCGCCCTTGCTGGTGGCTGCCGAACGGGTGGCGGCGTCCCTGGCCGGCGGCACCCATGGCCGCCGCCGCCCCGGCCCCGGCGAGACCTTCTGGCAATACCGCCGGGCCCAGCCGGGCGACAGCGCCGCCGCCATCGACTGGCGTCGCTCGGCGCGGGGCAACGGATTGTACCTGCGCGAAACCGAATGGTCGGCCACCCAAAGCTTCTGGCTGTGGAGCGACACTTCGGGATCAATGGACTGGCGCTCTGGCCCCGACCTGCCGGAAAAGCGCGACCGCGCCTTGCTGATGAGCCTGGCCCTGGCGGCTTTGCTGCTGCGTCTGGGCGAACGGGTGGCGGTGCTGGGGACCAGCGAGGCGCCGGCCACCGGCCCCGGCAGCCTGCCACGCCTGGCCGCGGAATTGGCGGCCCGGTCGGGCAGCACGATCCCACGGCCCGCCCGCCCACCGCGTCATGGCGAGGTGGTCCTGGTCTCGGATTTCCTGATGCCCCCCGAACAAGTATCCGCCCAGGTGTCGGCCCTGGCCGCCCTGGGCAATGGCGGCCATCTGCTGCAGGTGCTGGACCCGGCCGAGGAAACCTTGCCCTATGCGGGGCGCGTGCGTTTCATCGATACCGAAGACGACAGCGAGGTGCTGGCCCGCCGCGCCGAGGACTGGCGCGACGACTATGCCCGCCGGCTGGCCCAACATCGCGACGCCCTGGCCGCCATCGCCGCCGCCCATGGCTGGAGCTTCGCCACCCACCGCACCGACCATCCGCCGCAAATGGCCTTGCTGGCCTTGCAGGTCCGGCTGGCCCGGCCCCGTAGCCGGCGGTAACCATGCTCGGCTTCGCCTCGCCCTGGATCCTGGCCGCGCTGGCCACCTTGCCGGCGCTGTGGCTGCTGTTGAGGCTGTTGCCCCCCGCCCCCCGGCAAGTCCGCTTTCCCGCCCTGCGTCTGCTGCACGGCTTGACCCCGCGTCGCGACAGCGCCGCGCACATTCCCTGGTGGCTGCTGGCGTTGCGCTTGGCCTTGCTGACGCTGCTGATCCTGGGAGCGGCCGGCCCCAGCCTGCACCCTGCCCCGTCCCCCCATGGCCAGACGCCGTTACTGCTGGTTGTGGACGATTCCTGGGCCGCCGCCCGCGACTGGCCGCAACGCCGCCAAGCCATGACCGAAGTGGTGACGGAAGCCGCCCGCCGCCAGCGCCCCTTGCTGCTGCTGACCACCGCCCGCCCCCCCGATGGCGGCGCCGTCGCCGTGCAAGGGCCGCTGAGCGCCGGCGCCATGCAGTCCAGGCTGGCCGCCTTGGCCCCCAAGCCCTGGCCCAGCGACCGTGTGGCAGCCCGTCAGGCGGTGGCCGCCATGGACCATGACCGCGTCACCGAGGTGATCTGGATCGCCGACGGTCTGGACTCCCCCGACCACGCCGGCAGCCAGTTGGCCGGCGCCCTGCAATCCCTGGGCGGCGGCGTCACCGTGCTTGACGGACAAAGCGGGCGCAGCCTGTCGCTGCTGAATGACGGCGGCGGCGAGCAGCCGATGGTGGCGGTGCGGTCCCTGCCCTCGGCGACGCCGCAACGGCTGGCGATACGGGGCCTGGATGCCGCCGGCCAGGCGCTGGCCCGCGAAGAAGCCACCATCCCCGCCGGCGCCGACCAGGCCGCCATCACCTTGCGCCTGCCGGTGGAACTGCGCAACCGCCTGGCCTGGCTGGACATCGAGGACGAACCCTCCGCCGCCGCCACCTTGTTGCTGGACGAAAGCTGGAAACGCCGCATCGTCGGCTTGGTCGACGAAGACGGCTCGACCACGCCGTTGTTGGCGCCGTTCTATTATGTGGAACGGGCCCTGGCGCCGTTCGCCGAACTCGGGCGGGGCGACATCCCCACCTTGTTGGATCGCCGCCCCGACGCGTTGATCCTGGCCGACCGCCCGTTGAACGAAAGCGAAAGCGACGCCCTGGCACGTTGGGTGCGCGATGGCGGCGCCCTGATCCGCTTCGCCGGGCCGCGCCTGGCCGCCGCCATCCCCGCCGGCGGGCAGTTGGATTCGGCCATGCCCATGCGCCTGCGACCGGGCGGGCGCTCGCTGGGCGGGGCCATGTCGTGGACCACGCCGCAGGGACTGGCCCGTTCCTTTCCCACCGACACGCCGCTGTCCGACCTGAAGGCCCCCGACGATGTCAAGGTGCTGTCGCAGGTACTGGCCGAGCCTGATCCCGGCCTGAACGACAAGGTCTGGGCGCACCTGGCCGACGGCACCCCGCTGATCACCGCCGACCGTATGGGGCGGGGCTGGGTGGTGCTGGTGCACGTGACCGCCAACACCACCTGGAGCAACCTGCCGCTGTCGGGATTGTTCCCCGACCTGTTGCGCCGTCTGGTCGCCCTGGGGGCCGGCGGCCGCGCGGCCAGCGGCACCTTGGCCGCCGGCGAGGTTCTGGACGGTTTCGGCCTGCGCCATCCGGCCGGTGGCATCGTCCAATCCCTGCCCGCCGAGCCCGCCCAGCGTCGGCCGTCGCCGGAAACCCCGCCTGGGCTTTATGGGCCGGAAGGCAGCCGACAAGCCTTCAACCTGGGCCCCCTGCTGCCGCCGCCAGCGGCGCTGGAGCTTCCCGCCGGCATCCAGCGCCAGCCCCTGGAAAGCGCCGATTCCCCCCGCGACCTGTCGGGGCTGGCTTTCGCCGCCGCGTTGCTGTTGGTTCTGGCCGACCTGCTGCTGACCGCCCGCCTGCGCGGCGCTGCCCTGGCCGGGCTGGTGTTGTTGGCCATGGTGTCGGGCCAGGCCCGCGCGGCGGACGACTTCGCCTTGAAAGCGGCGCTCTCCACCCGCCTGGCCTTCGTCCACACCGGCGACGGCTTCGTCGACGGCAAGGCGCGGTCCGGGTTGACCGCCCTGTCGCGGGTGGTGGGCGAACGATCCACCGCCCGCCTGGACGCCCCCATGGCGGTGGACCTGGAACGCGACCCCATCTTGTTTTTCCCCATCGTCTATTGGCCGCTTTCCCTGGATCAAAAGCCCCCGTCCGCCGCCGCCATCGCCAAGCTGAACGCCTACATGCGCAGCGGCGGCATGCTGGTTCTGGATACCGGGGCGCAACAGGGCGGCGCCGACACCACCGATTTCGCCCCCTTGATCCAGGGCCTGGCCATTCCGCCCTTGTCCAGCGTCACCGGCGACCACGTGCTGACCCGCGCGTTCTACCTGCTGAAACAATTGCCCGGACGCTGGGACGGCGCGGTGTGGGTGGTGGATAACGGCGGCGGCGACGACCGCGACGGAGTGTCCCCGGTGGTGGTCGGCGCCAATGACTGGATCGGCGCCTGGGCCACCGACGCCCAGGGACGACCGTCCTTTCCCTGCGTGCCCGGCGGCGAACGCCAGCGGGAATTGGCCTGGCGCTTCGGCGTCAACCTGGTGATGTACGCGTTGACCGGCAATTACAAGGCCGACCAGGTCCATCTGCCCGCCATCCTGGAGCGTCTGGGCCAATGACCACCAACGCCATCCTGGCCCGCCTGGAATTCACCCCGTTGCTGCCCTGGCCGGTGATCGCCGCCTTGGCCGCCCTGGTGCTGCTGGCCGCCCTGCATTGCGCCTGGAGGCGCCAGGCGGATTGGCGGCTGGCCGCTGCCCTGGTGCTGTTGGCGGTGTTGGCCGATCCCCGGCTGGTCGAGGAACGCCGTACCGCCCTGCCCGACCTGGTGCTGGTGATGGTGGACGATTCCCCGTCCCAGCACGTGGGGAAACGACCGGCCCAGACCGAGCAAGCCCTGGCGGAATTGCAGGCCAAGCTGGGCCGCCATCCCAACCTGGAGGTCAGGATTCACCGCGAAGCCGGCGGCATGGACGGCACCCGCCTGCTGTCCGCCACCCAGACGGCGCTGGCCGAGTTGCCGCGACGGCGCCTGGCTGGCGTGGTGATGATCACCGACGGCCGCGTCCACGACAGCCTGGCCGGCACCATCGGCGCCCCGCTTCATGTGTTGTTGACCGGCGGGCCGCCGGAACGCGACCGCCGGGTCGCCATCACCCGCCCCCCCGGCTTC
>JAIWOG010000253.1 GCA_020217035.1 Magnetospirillum sp.
ACCCTGGTGGGCCGTCATGCCCAAATCCGCGTGCGGGTCGACGATCCCGGCCAAAGCGGCGACGCGGAATTGCTGGTCCGCGTCGATGGCCAGGATTATCTGTTGGCCCAGGTGCCCCTGAACGCCGAGGCCACCGTCGAGGTGCCCATCCGCCATGCCGGATCGGTCTTCGTCGAAGTGGAAAGCCCCGCCCCCGACGGCGACCTGCTGCCCGCCAACAACCGCGCCGCCCTGGCCATCCCGGCGGTACGCGACCGCATGAAGGTGTTGCTGATCTCGGGCGAGCCCCATTCCGGGGAACGGGTGTGGCGCAACCTGCTGAAATCCGACCCGGCGGTGGATCTGGTGCATTTCACCATCCTGCGCCCGCCGGAAAAGGACGACCGCACCCCCATTCGCGAACTGGCGCTGATCACCTTTCCGGTGCGGGAATTGTTCGAGGAGAAGCTGGGGGATTTCGACCTGGTGATCTTCGACCGCTATCGCCATCGCGGCATCATGGCCTCGGTCTATTACGAGCGCATGGCCCAGTATGTGCGCCAAGGCGGCGCCCTGCTGGTGGCGGTGGGGCCGGAATACGCCGACCGCGACGGCTTCGCCGACACCGCCCTGGCCGAGATCCTGCCGGTGTCCGCCGACGGCCGCATGCTGGAAAAGCCCTTCGTCCCCACGGTCACGGCGACCGGCCGCCGCCATCCGGTGACTTCGGGGTTGCCGGGAATGTCGTCATGGGGGCCGTGGCTGCGCCAAGTGGGGGGACAGGCCAAGCACGGACAGGTGGTGCTGGAGGGGGCCGACGGCCTGCCCCTGCTGGTCTTGGACCAGGTGGCGCAGGGGCGGGTGGCGCAATTGCTGTCCGACACGGTCTGGCTGTGGGCGCGCGGCCATGATGGCGGCGGCCCCCATGACGAACTGCTGCGCCGTTTGGCCCATTGGCTGATGCACGAACCGGAACTGGAAGCGGAATCCCTGAATGCGCAGATCCAGGGCGGCCGGTTGCAGGTGACCCGGCGCAGCCTTGCCGACCAAGTCGGGGCCGCCGTTGTCACCCCCCCTGACGGCCGCAGCCTGCCCCTGCCCCTGGCCGGCCAAGGGGACGGACGATGGCTGGCCGAGACGCCGGCCGAGCATCCGGGATTGTGGCGGGTCGAGGCCGATGGGCATGTGGCCTTGGCCGCGCAAGGCGGGATCGACGCCCCCGAACTGGGGCAGGTCACCGCCACCGCCGACATCCTGCGGCCGGTCGTCGCCGCCGAAGGCGGCAGCATCCGTTTCCTGTCCGAGGACGGCGTTCCCGACATCCGCCTGGGCGGGCCTGCGATAAGCGGCGGCGATCGCTGGCTGGGACTGGCACGACGCGACGATTACCTTGTGCGAGGCGTGGCGCAAACATCGCTGCTGCCGGCCGCCCTGGCTTTGGTCGCCGTCGTCGGCGGGCTGCTGCTGGCGTGGCGCCGGGAAAGCCGCTGACCGCGAAGATTAACCAATCGTTTGGAGTCATTACCTGTAGATTAACGTCCCTAAGGTCATTACACTGCCCGCCTGCGGAAGGGGATGTGGCTCGCCGAGGATCAAGGGGACGTTTGCTTGTGCCGAAGAAGACGTTGGACCTGAATATCGGGGAACGAGACCAAGCCCAGGCATTGCGGGGCTTCGCCCGCCGTTTGCTGCCGGAATGGCAGGTCTTTGTCCGCGACGAGAACGGGCACGCCAAACATTTCACCGTCAGCCGCAAAATCCAAGTGATGTCGGTATTCGGTGCGGTGATGCTGGCGTTCTGGGCCGGTGCCAGCACCACGCTGTTGAGCCAACGCCCCGCCGAACTGGCGGAAAAGGAACAACGGCTGGACGATTTGCTGGCCACCAACACCGCCAGCCAGCAGCGTCTGCTGGCCGCCGAGAAACTGGTGGGCGACATCGCCCGCGAAGTGGACATGGTCCACGCCAACCTGCTGACCCTGACCGAATCCTCTGACGTCCTGGCGCGGGAACGCAGTGTCGGACTGACCCCGCGACCGGCCCCCGGGGACGAGGACGCCGACGCCGCCAGGCAGACCCGGCAGAAGGTGCGCGAGTTGGAAGCGTCGCTGGCCCGGTTGCAGACCACCTACGCCAAGGCGGTCCAGCAAGTGGCAGACGCCGCCGGCGCCCGCATCAGCGAGACCGAAAGCCGCATCAGCCGCCTGGGCCTGGACCCCCGTCGCCTGCTGAGCGACACCCGGCGTTCGCCCGGCCAGGGCGGTCCCTTCATTCCCTTCCACGGCAACGCCGATTCCGACGGCACCATCGGCGCGATGATCACCAAGGTCCAGCACTGGGTCGGGGTCAAGGCCGCGCTGCAACGCCTGCCGCTGGCCGAACCCATTCACGGTACCTACGACTTCAACAGCGGTTTCGGCACCCGCAACGACCCGCTGAACAATCGCACCGGGATCCATGAAGGCATCGACCTCGGCGCCCCCATCGGCACCCCGGTCTACGCCACCGGCGACGGCATCGTCGCCGAAACCGGGGTCAAGGCCCGTTACGGCCTGACCATCGACATCGAGCACGGCAATGGCCTGACCACCCGTTACGCCCATCTGTCGCGCATCAAGGTGCAACCGGGGCAAAAGGTGACCCGGGCCACCATCATCGGACTGGTCGGCAACACCGGCCGCTCAACCGGTCCGCATCTCCATTATGAAGTGCGTCTGCACGACGCCCCGCGTGATCCCCTCAAATTCATCTCGGCAGGTCGCGATGCTGCGAAAATTAGGTAAGTCCTCCGACGGCGTCGTTGCGTCGCCGCTGTCGATCATCGGCGCCGACGTCCGCATCGTCGGCAACATCACCACCGAGGGCGAGATGCAGATCGACGGCCGCGTCGAAGGCGACATCAGTTGCAAGACCCTGGTGATCGGCGCCAGCGCCCACATCGTCGGCGAGGTCAAGGCCGAAACCATCCGCATCCATGGCGAAGTGTCGGGACGACTGGCAGCCGACCAAGTGACCATCGGCCGCACCGGCAGAGTGACCGGCGACATCTGCCACGGTAGCCTGGAAATTCAATCCGGCGCCCAGGTGGAAGGCCATTTCCTGCGCCGGGACGCTCAACCGGAAACCGTCGCCCTGCCCAAGCCCAGCGGCAAGTCCGGCAACGGCAAGGACGAAGCCGACAACGCCATTCCCCCGGTGGTGGAGGCCGAGACCGAAGCCGGCCCGGCAACCATCAACTGACGACGAAGGCCCGGTTCGACGAACCGGGCCTTTCAGTTTCAAGCCTTGGGTGTGGCTTTCGCCTTAGTGGGCGCCTTGGGCTTGGTCGCAGGCTTGTCAGCCTTGGCCTTGGCCGCCGTCTTCGCCTTGGCTGGCGCCTTCTTCTCGGCCTTGGGCTTAAGCGTGGCGTGCAGGGCCGCCTCGGCCCGCAGCCAGTAATCCATGTCGCGGCCCTGGGGGGCGCCGTCCTCCTGCCACAAGCGGTAGGCCAATTCCTGAATTTGGTCGTGGGTCACAGACATCAACCGAGCCCCTTGTCCTGTCACGTCAACGCCCAAGATTAGCCCAGCAGGACGGCCCCGTACAATCGCCCAGCGTCAAAGACAGCCTTTGGTCATCGCCCGGAAATATTGGGCACGATTTCGCTTGACCACCCCGGCATCTTGTTCTATATACGTTCCTATCACCGCCACATTTGCGCCCGCAGTCAGGCGGTGAAAACGAAAACGGCCCCGGATGACTTCCGGGGCCGTTCGTCGTTTCAAAGGACAGACGTTTTAACCGCGCAGGCCCTGCAGATTCTCGACCCCCAGGCGACGCAGCGAATCAACTTTTTCCAGGGCGCGGCGGACGGCGTCGGAAGCGTCGTCGATCATGGTGCGCAAATTGTCCACGTAACGGCGCATGGTGTCGGACACCGTGCGGAACTCCTTTTCGTGGACACCAGCGGCGGCGGCTTCGATGGCGATGTTGGTGGCGATCGAGTCCGACTGGCTGACCACTTCCTCGACGCCATGGGCGCGGCGCGACAAATCTTCGACGTTGGTGGACAATTCGTCCAGCTTGTCGACCAGCGAGCGCATCAAATCGGCGAATTGGGCGCTTTCGGCACCGCCATCCGAGGATTCCTCGATGACGCGCAACTGCTTCAGCTCGTCCTCGATCTTGGTGGACAAGGTGTCGGTGCGCGACCGCAACTGGTTCATCTCGCCGCGGATCTGCGCCAGACGGTTGACCAGTTCGCGGGTGTATTGGGTCAGCGCACGGACGGCGCGGCCCTTGTCGCCGGCGCGGCCGGCGGCCAATTCGGCGTTCAGCGACAAGATGCGCAGGTTTTCGGCCAGTTCGTCCAACTCGCCAAAGGCGTGGAAGGCACGACGGCAATCGGACAGCAGCGCGTTGGCGCGGGCTTCGATGCGTTCGGTGCGCTGGGTGCCAGAGGCGCCACGCGCCGTGGATTCGACTTGAGTCATGACGTTTCAGCTATCCCTTTCTCGGCCGGACCGCCCCGGCCCGCGAATGCGCCGATCATAACCATTTTCGCGGCCCGCGACAGCGGGTTTTTTCAAGTCAACCCATGCCTTTGGCCTGGCTGCTCCGGTGTGCGCCCTCCTGTCGCGCACCGTCGAGCGCCGGCCGCCCCCTCTCCCGCGGGCGCCTTCCCCGTGGGAGAGGGGTTGAACCCCTTTCCGCCAGAGAACCGGACGCCGTCCGGCCTGGCGGACGCCCAACGGCAACGGCGGCCCATCTCGGGCCAGAACCGAGGCCGTAACGGGCTTTTCATCCCAACCATCACAAGGATTTTCATCATGTCGACTTCGGTCATCAACGGTTATTCGAAAGATTACGGCGCCCAGGTCCATGCCGCCTATCAACGCCAGGGCACCAAGCTGCGCAACACGGTGCGCACCCGCAACAACGTCACCGGCGCCATCGCCGTGTTCCAGAAGGTTGGCAAGGGTGCCGCCAGCACCAAGGCCCGCCACGGCAAAGTGCCGGTCATGAACGTCGACCACCAGACGGTGGAATGCCAGTTGTACGACTATTACGCCGGCGACTGGCTGGACAAGCTGGACGAGATCAAGATCGAACACGACGAACGCGCCGTGCTGGTCAATGCCGGAGCCTATGCGCTCGGCCGCAAGACCGACGAGTTGATCATCACCGAGCTGGACAAGTCCACCAATTACGCGCTGGACGGCACCACCGGCCTGACCAAGGACAAGGTGCTGACCGCCTTCGAGATGCTGGGCGAGGCCGACGTCCCCGACGACGGTGAACGTTACGCGGTGGTCGGCTGGAAGCAATGGTCGGAACTGCTGCAGATCCCGGAATTTTCCGACGCCGACTATATCGGCGACGAGGACCTGCCGTGGAAGGGCACCCAGGCCAAGAACTGGCTGGGAACCTTGTGGATGCCCCACCACTGGCCGGTTTCAAAATCTCAATGTTGTTCAGTGCGTTAGGTTGTCGCTAAACCGGGGCTGGTTCAGTATCCGGTTTAGCGACGATCAAAGAACCGGGTGGCTGCCGAGAGATAATCGGGGCTGTGCTTGGCATAGACCCGCTCGGTGATTTTGGTGCTGGTGTGGCCCAGATAGAGGCTGATCACCCGCATGTCCACCCCCGCCTCGGCCATGTGAGTTGCCGAGGTGTGCCGCAGCACGTGCGGCGTAACCTTCCCCTCCAGACCGGCCAGTTTCACCGCCTTCGTGAAGCTCTTGCGGATGTCCTTGATCGGACCCCCGTGGTAGTGCAGCACGAACCCGGTGTCTGTGCCCTTCTTCCTGGCCAGCTTCAGAAACGTCAACAGACGGTTCGGGATCGGCAGCAGCGGGCGCCCCTTGCTCGTGCGCGGCCGTCCCGGCGGGTTGAGGTCCACCCTCCCCCGCTCGAGGTCCACCTGCGGCCACCGCAGGGACAGGATCGCCTCCTTTCTGGCCGCCAGGTAATACCCCATCAAGATGAACAGCGTCAGGTGCCACCGGCTCCTGTCGATTTTGCGCGCCGCCCGCAGCAGCTTCGCCAGCTCCTTCCTGGTCAGCCAGCGGTCCCGCGCGTCCGGCCGCTGCGGCTTCCAGACGAACACCGTCCTGGTCAGCCGGCCCTTGCGGAAGTCGTGGTTGATCGCGGCGCCCAGGGTGATCAGGTCGTTCCCCCACGTCCCCGTGCTGGCGTCCCGCTCGTGCTTGGTCCCCTTGTGGGCCTTTCGCCATTCGCCGTAGGCGCGGCAGGCGGCCTCGGTGATGTCGGCGACGTTGAGGTCCCCCCAGTACTCCACCAGGCGCTCGATCTGATAGCCGATCTGCCAGGCGCAGGAGGTGCTCTCGCCGTGCTCGTCCGCATAGGCGGCGAGCACGTCGGCTATTTTCCTCTGAGCTGGATCACGGGGGCCGGGCTTCTCGGTGTCGAGGATGAAGCGGGCGAGGGCCTTTTCTGCTTCAGCCTCTTGGCCGCGTCCAAAGCCCGTTCCCTTCTGGCGCTGTTTGCCGTGCTCGAACCAGCGGATGACCCACTGGTTTCTGTCGTCCCGCCAGTGGAGGTGCGGGCCTCGGTTCGGCTTCGGCATGTCACCAGGAACTCCTTTACCGCCTCGCGCTGGATCAGGTAGCGGTTCGCCACCCGGGCCGCCTCAATGACCCCATCAGCACAGCAATTCTTTACGTAACGGGGAGAACAACGCAACAACTGAGCGACCTCCTCGGCGGTCGCCAGCTCGGGAAGATCGTCCACGCTGCGGATCTGGCTCATGGCAGCGGCCCCTCTCCGGTGGTGGCCTGGACGTGCTTCGCCACGTAATCGGTCTTGTGCGCCCACCAGCTCCGCAGCAGCGACATGTGGAGGAACCCGGCCTCCACCAGGGCCGCGCTGTAGAGGCGGCAGGCGGTGTGGTACTCGGTGCGGCAGCCCGACGAGCAGAACTTCTGCTCATGGCCGCCCCGGGTCTTGCCGTTGAAGTCCCGGCCGCACCAGCCGCAGGTGCAACCCGTCTGCATCACGGACCTCCGTTGAAGGTGGCGTCGAGCGCGGCCGATCCCAGCTCGCGCCCGAGGTCAAGGACGATGCGCTCCTGCTCGTCCCGGGGCAGGCCCTTGAGGATGCCATGCAGCCGCGGGGCCAGGAGCGGATGGTCAGCGATTGCCACGCCGATCCGGTGGCCCACTCGCTTGACGAGGCTCTCAGGATGGTGGCCCATCTCTACCCCCTCTTGTTCCAGATGAACCAATGAACGACCGCGTCGTCCGGCAGGCCAGCGCGGCTGTGGCGCTCGCACTCGACATGGAACCCGGAGCCCTTGCGCTTCGGCTTGATGGACAGCACCAGGTAGGCGGTGCGGCCCTTCGCGGTGGCGAGGTAGTGGCCGGGGAGCGGGCGCGGCCCGTCCCACGGGTCCATGCCGAGCCGGCAGACGCCCGGCGGCAGGTTGGACCGCCTAGCCATGGCACACCTCCTTCGCACAACTGATCGCCCCGCGATACGCTCCACTGGTTTCACAACCGATGGAGTTATTCATGGGACGGACAGAACAGGTGATGACGCGGCTGCTGGCGGACATCGAGGCGGGCGAGTTCAAGCCAGGACAACCGCTCGGGGAATGTGCGCTCGCGGCACGATACGGCGTGTCGCGCACGCCGGTGCGGGAGGCGCTGATGCAGCTCGCGGCCACCGGGGTGGTGGAGCGCGTGCTCAACAAGGGGTGCCGGGTGCGCCGGAACGAATAGCTTTGGTGGGGCGCCCGAGCAGCCGGGTTGCGGTCAGCCATGGCGCCCCCCCGGAATGCCGTCATGCACGCGGCCGTCCAGTTCGCGGCCGGCGGTCTTGCCATGGTAACGCTGCACCCGCACCGAGCCATGTCCGTTTTTGCCGCCCGGTTCGAGGTTCGGGGCGTCGCGCCCGTCCAGGAACACGCACCGCTCGCCCATGGCGTTCGGCCGCCAGGCGCCCCACTGTTTGAACATGAAGGGCACGTGCGCTTCCTCGCACCAGTCCCGGGCGGCGCGGTGCCAGCTCGGATGCGACGGCCGCGCGCCCTGACCGCTCTCGCCGCCGCTGATCAGGCCCGAGAGGAACTCCCAACCCGACCAGTCCACTGGCCCCAGCGCGGGCTCGTAGCTCACGAAGGTGCGCCAGCCGGCGGCGGCGATGGCGGCCATGTGCGGCCGGCGCTCGTCGGCGCGCTTCTGGTCCTCGGCGGTGCAGCCGATGACGACGTTGGGGAGAGGCCAGTGGACGGCCAGCCACATGGACGGGTCCTCGCCGGTGCGCTGGTGGTGGATCGCCTGGGCTCCTCCCTCCACCAGGACATCGCGGGTCATGCCCTCCAGCTCGGGGCTGGGGCCCAAGTACTCGGCCGCCACGTCGGCGCGCTTGGTCAGCACGTAGAAGGTATGCCGGTCCGCCAGGGCCATGACGGCGAACAGCCGGTCCAGGAACTCGAACGGCACCTTGCGGTGGAACACGTCGCCCATGCTGGTCAGGAACCAGCGGGCCGGCTTCTTGACCTCGAGCGGCTTGAGGAGGTCGGGCTCCCACAGATTGACCTCGCCCGTCCACTTGCCGCGGTTGCCGGTGCGGGTGGCGAGGCCGGTGTATTTGGCCTGGCCCATCTTCTCCAGCCGGGCCGCCATCAAGGCGGCGTAGCAGTTGGCGCAGGCGGGCGAGATGGGGTCGCAGCCGGCGATGGGCGTCCAGGTGTGGTCGGTCCACTCGATGGCGCTGTTCTCAGCCATGGGCGGCCTCCAGCGCGTCGATGTTAACGGCGTGCACGGCGAAGGTCACGGCCACCACTTCGGGGTTCTCGTTCCAAGCCTCTTCGCCATGCAGAAACTCCCAGAGTTCGGCATAGGCATCGCGGGCCGTGGCGAAGGCCCAGTCACCGAACTCGCCGGACCATTCCTCCCAATGCCACCCGCCTTTCTGCGGACCCTTCTGGCGCTGGATCAGACCTTCAGCTCGAGCATCCTCTTCGCTGATGTCCTGCAGCCGCTGGAACCGAACCTCTTTCACCACCAGGGTCAGGCGGCTCGCCCACCGGGGCATGTGGATGGACGGGCGTCCCTTGCCGGGAGGGATTTCGCGCCAATCACCCCAGTTGTTCCGGCTTCCGTCCGCCAGGAAATGGATCGGCGCCCACGGACGCTCGTATCCAGCATCGAGGCACGAGGTAGCCATGGCGGTAGCGGACTTGTTGCCCCAGTTCTCCGGGACGGCCCAGGCCTCGCGCACCCACAGCCGATCACCGGCCCGGCACTTGGCGAGGGGGGAGGAGGCCAGGCGGCGGGTCTGGGTCTTGCCGGCGCCGGGCTGTTCCGCCTCGCGCAACAGCGCCAACACCATGGGGGTGGAGAAGAGGGTGGGACGGTCGGTCATGGTCACGCCCTCCCCTCGGTCTGGATCAGCCCGTACTCCAGGGCCTTGGCCGCGCCGATCACCCCGATCACGGCATTAAGGAAGGCGCGCTCGGCGTCGCTCGGCGAGGCGTCGCGCGTCGGGCGGATGATGATCCCGCCCTCGGGCCCGACGATCCCCACCGGGAAGTTGTCGTGCTCGATCAGCACCGACAGCGGCGGGAGCTGCTGGCGATCCCGGCTGCACTCGGTGACCTGGCGGTGCGGGTTGAAGGCCACCCACCAGTGGGCGTCCACCTGACGCTCCCAGCAGCCGGGCCGGCCGGTCAGGTTCTTGTGGCCGTCGTGCACGGCGAGCGCGCACACGGCGGCGAAGGCGGCGGAAATCTGGCTCATGGTCCGCCCCCCGTCACGCCGCCAGCTCGGCCAGGGCCACGTCCAGGGCCCCCAGCGCCTCCGAGCGGACGGTGGCGATCCCGTTGTCCGGGTCCTCGTGCACGATGGCGTCCAGCAGGGCGCGGGCGGCGTCGAGCGCCCCCTTCACCCGGTCATCCGACTGCGGCACCAGGCACAAGGACTGCCGGCGGCACTTCTCGCGGGTGATGAAGCCGCGCTCCTCGAGGCGGTCCAGCAGGGCCGAGACGCGGCTCTTCGACTTGAGGCCCAGGGCGTCC
>JAIWOG010000254.1 GCA_020217035.1 Magnetospirillum sp.
GTTCGCCGTCTCGACGCCCGTTTGGTCCGACTTCACCCGGATCTTCACGTTGTAATCAATGACGCGCTTGACCGCGACGAGGACTTTCATGGTCTTCCCGATTCCTT
This sequence comes from Magnetospirillum sp., assembly GCA_020217035.1. Classification (GTDB taxonomy): domain Bacteria; phylum Pseudomonadota; class Alphaproteobacteria; order Rhodospirillales; family Magnetospirillaceae; genus Magnetospirillum. The sequence continues at coordinate 108 of JAIWOG010000254.1, forward strand.
GATCAGACACACGCCGCCCAAAATGAAATAGGCATAGCGCTGCGTATTTCAGTATTGCATTGCACCATAAGACGTGTGGGTATGCTTGTCAACGACACCTGCTTTACACTTGAGCTTAGCGGTTCCCGCCGGGAACCCACAGCACGTCGGCGGTTCCCTTGGCGTTCAGCAAGCGGGCCATGACGAACAAATGGTCGGACAGGCGGTTGGCGTAGACGATGGCCTGCTCGCCCACCTGTTCTTCCTGGGCCAGGGCGCAGATCAGGCGTTCGGCCCTTCTGGCGACGGTGCGAGCCACGTGCAGATAGGCGCTGGCTGGCGAGCCGCCGGGCAGGATGAAGGAATTGAGTGGCGCCAATTCGGCGTTCATGGCGTCGATTTCGGTTTCCAGGCGCTCCACCTGGCTGGCGGTCACCCGCAGCGCGGCCCCCGGCGCCTCGTCCTGGGTCGGCGGCGTGCACAAATCGGCGCCCAGGTCGAACAGGTCGTTCTGGATGCGGGCCAGCATGACGTCGGCTTCGCTGCCCTGGGTGTGCAGGCGGACCAGGCCGATGACGGCGTTGGCTTCGTCCACCGTGCCATAGGCTTCGACTCGCAGGCTTTGCTTGGGCACGCGCGAGCCGTTGCCCAGGGACGTCGCCCCCTTGTCGCCGCTTTTGGTGTAGATGCGGGTCAGACGGACCATGGATCACCTCGGTTGATGGCGTGGGAAGACGTTATGCCATGGCGGAGGATGCGACGCGAGCCTTCCCCTGGACGGGAATCGCACTATAATCCGCCGGACTTCGATCAGGACGAACCCATGCGCCTTTCTCCCACCCTTAGCGCCTATATCGGCCGCCAGTTCCTGCTGGCCTTCGTTTCGGTGTTGGCCGTCATCTTGGGGGTGGTGGTGCTGTTCGACGTCATCGAACTGATCCGTCGCGCCGCCGGGCGCCCGGGGGTTGGCGTCGAGAGCCTGATGTTCATGGCGGTGCTGAAGCTGCCGCAAATGATGCACACGGTGCTGCCCTTCGCGGTGATGATCGGCGCCATGGTGGCGTTCTGGCGGCTGACCCGGTCGCACGAACTGGTGGTGGCCCGTTCGGCCGGCATTTCCGCCTGGCAGTTCCTGACCCCGGTGCTGGTGGTCGTCTTCGCGTTGGGTGCGATCGAGCTGACCGCCTTCAACCCGTTGGCGGCGTCGCTTTATGCCCGCTACCAGAAGCTGGAGGACGAGGTGCTGCTGGGCCGCACCAGCACCCTGGACGTGTCGGAAGTGGGGTTGTGGCTGCGCGAAGGTGACGGTGAGCGTCAGGTGGTGCTGCATGCCGACCAGGTCAGCCAGCAGGGGCTGACCCTGAACTTGCGCGGGGTCCACGTCTTCTTCCTGGATTCCAACGAACACTTCACCCATCGGGTGTCGGCGGTGTCGGGGCGGCTGGCCGATGGCTGGCTGGATCTGGAGGACGTGTGGGAGATGGAGGGCGGCAAGTCGTCCCAGCACAAGAAATCCCTGCGTCTGCCCACCGAGCTGACGCTGGAACGGGTGCACGACAATTTCGCCTCGCCCGAGACCATGAGCTTCTGGCAATTGCCGGCCTTCATCAGCTTTTTCGAAAAAGCCGGCTTCACCGCCGTCAAGCATCGCATGCATTTCCAGTCGCTGCTGTCGTCGCCCCTGCTGTATTGCGCCATGGTGCTGGTGGCGGCGGTGTTTTCATTGCGCCCCAACATGCGGGCGGGCGGCCTGCTGCTGCGAGTGGGGGGCGGTGTCGCCGCCGGTTTCGGCATTTATTTCTTCAACAAGATCGTCTATGCCTTCGGCCTTTCGGCGACCCTGCCGCAGGGCTTGGCGGCGTGGAGCCCGGCCCTGGTGGCCGGCCTGATCGGCGTGTCCGGCCTTTTGCATCTGGAAGACGGTTGAGTCCATGACCTGTTCGCGACGCTGGCCGCTGGCGGCCCTGGCGCTGGTGGCCCTGGTCACCCTGTGGCGGTTGGCGCTGCTGGCCTTCGACCCGCCCAACCTGTCCTTCGACGAGGCGCAATACTGGGCGTGGTCGCAAACCATCCAACTGGGCTATTACTCGAAGCCGCCCATGGTGGCCTGGGCCATCGCCGCCACCACCGCGCTTTTCGGCGAGGGCGAGGGGGCCATCAAACTGTCTTCCACCCTGGCCCATCTGGCCACCGCCTTGCTGCTGTTCGCCCTGGGGCGCGAACTGGTCGACCGTCGTGTCGGCGCCTGGGCAGCGGCGGGCTGGATCACCTTGCCGGCGGTGTCGCTGTCGTCGTTGATGATCACCACCGATCCTTTCCTGCTGACCGCTTGGGCGGCGGCGCTGTTGTTCCTGGTCAAGGCCGAGAAACGCGGGGCGGGAGTCAACGGCTGGTGGTGGGCGTTCGGACTCGCCTTCGGCCTGGGGCTGCTGTCCAAATACGCCATGGCCTTCTTCCTGCTGGGGCTGGCCCTGTGGATGGTGTTGCAGCCCGATGCCCGGCGCCTGTTGCGCGGCGGCGGCTTGTGGGCGGGATTGGGGCTGGGGGTGCTGATCTATGCCCCCAACGGCATCTGGAACGCGCTGAACGGCTTCGTTTCCTACGCCCATACCCGCGACAACGCCAACCTGCGTGGCGACATGTTCAATTTCGGCAAGCTGGCGGAATTCGTCGGCGGCCAGTTCGGCGTCGCCGGACCCGTCATGATGGCGGCCATCCTGTTCGGGCTGGGACTGGGATTGCGCCGCGGTGCCGATCCGCGTTTGCGGCTGCTGTCCGCCTTCACCCTGCCGGTGCTGGCGGTGATGACGGCCGAAGCCTTCCTGTCGCGGGCCAATGCCAATTGGACGGCGCCGGCCTTTGTCGCCGGGGTGGTGCTGGCCAGCGTGGTGCTGGGGCAAAAGGCGCCGCGCCTGCTGGCGGTGTCCTTGGCCCTGCACCTGGCAGCCATGGGCGTGCTTTACAACCTGGATGCCGTCCGCCATGGCCTGGGGTTGACTGAAAGCAGCCGTCTGGACCCCATGAAGCGCATCAGGGGCTGGGACGTGGTGGGGCAACGTGTTTCGGCGATGATGGCCGACCATCCCGGAGCCCGCCTGCTGGCCGACGAGCGCAAGGTTCTGGCCACCCTGACCTATTACGTCACCCCCCATCCCTTCGACGCGGTGAAGTGGAATCCCAGCGGCGCCATTCATGACCATTTCGACCAGACCACCCGGTTGCCGCCGGGGGCAGGGGCCTTCCTCTATGTCACCGAGAACCCCAACGAGCCGGTTTCGGTGCTGTCGCGTTTCGAGCAGTCGCGCTTTGTGGGGCGGATCGACGACCATCTGAGCGGGGCCTACGGGCGGCCGATTTCCGTGTGGTGGGTGTCGGGTTTCAAAGGGTACCGGGAATGAGTCTGTTGCACGCCCTGTGGCGATCCATGGAAGCCCATCCTTGGCGCTGGACGCTGGCCTTGTTGCTGCCGTTGATCTTCGTCCCGCACATCGACCTGGCCATTTCCGCCCATTTCTACGACAAGGCGCGTGACGCCTTTCCCGCCCGTTCGTCGCCCATGTACGAGTGGGTGCGCAAGGTGATGCCCTATTTCATGTTCGCTGGCGCCGGCTATGTGTTGGTGCTGTGGGTGGCGGGCGAGGCGATGAAGCAGGTGTTCCTGGGCATCACGCGTCGGGTCGCAGCCTATCTGCTGCTGTCCCTGGCCTTGGGGCCGGGGCTGATCGTCAACGTCTTGCTGAAGGAAAACTGGGGGCGGCCGCGCCCCAGCACCATCCGCGAGTTCGGCGGCGACAATTATTTCGTGCCGCCTTTGGTGTTCTCCGACCAATGCGCCAGCAATTGCTCGTTTTCGTCCGGCCACGGGGCGTTGGGCTTCTGGCCGGTGGCGGTCGCCTTGTTGGTCCCGGCCGCCTGGCGCGGCGCTGCCGTGGCCGCCGCCCTGGCCTTCGGCGTCATGGTCGGCTTCGTTCGCATCGCCCAGGGCGGCCATTTCTTCTCGGACACCGTGTTCTCGGCGGTGATCGTGGTGGCGGTGAATCTCTGGCTGCACAAGCGCCTGATCGCCTCCACCGCACGGAGTCATGGAAAAATAATCGACTGAATCGTCGGAAGTCTTCGCAAGACCCTATGCGGCGGGGCGATTCTCAGGTAATGATATAGTTTCAGGCCGTGCTCGGACCTCAATGAAGGGGGCGGGTGGGCCACCTCGCGTTTGCGCGGGGGCGATTTTGTTCTAGGACGAGTAACGACACATGGCATGGAACCGAGATAATCATGGTGGCCGCTCCCGCGATCGTGGCCGGCGGGACGACTTTGGTGGCGATATGGGCGGGTACGAGCCCCGCGCCCCGCGGATGGCTGCCCCCAGCAGCTTCGACCGCCAGGCGGTCACCCAAACCAACGTGACCGCCACCGTGAAGTGGTTCAATGCCTCGAAGGGCTTTGGCTTCGTCGCTCCGTCCGACGGCACGCCGGATGCGTTCCTGCACATCTCCGCCTTGGAACGTGCCGGTCTGACCCAGGTCGCCGAAGGCACCACCCTGGTGGTCGATTTGGGCCAGGGCAACCGTGGCCCGCAGGTGGTCACCGTGCATGAAGTGGACGCTTCGACCGCGACCGCCGCTCCGCGCTCTGCTCCGCGCTTCGAGCGCGGCCCGACCGAAACCGTCGAGGGCGTGGTCAAGTTCTTCTCGGCTGAAAAGGGCTTCGGCTTCGTTCAGACCGACCAGGGCGGCAAGGATGTGTTCGTGCACATCAAGGCCCTGGAACGCTCGGGCATCAAGGCTCTGGAGACCGGTCAGCGCGTGCGCTGCACCACCACCCAGGGTCAGAAGGGTCCGCAGGCCGACACCGTCGCCCTGATCTGATCCTGATCGCTTGAAAGCCGCCCATCGGCCGTCCGCTTGGACTGGCCGGTGGGCGGTTTTTGTTTGGGCTTAGCGCTTGACGCCGCAAGCCTTGTCGATGGCGGCCAAGGCGTCGGAAAAACCCGACAGCGGCACCACGTCGGTGACGCTGCCGCCCTTGCCGGGCACGGCGCGGACGGTGACGTCGCGGCCCTTGACCATGGCGGCAAGGATCGACGGGTCCGCCTTGGCATCCTTGGCCCAGGCGGACTTGCCGCTGGTCATGAAGCTGTGCTTCATGCCGCCGATCTGGATTTCCGCTTCCGAATCCTTCTTGAAGCCGTAGCCGGCGGTCAGGCTGATCTCTCCTTCGCTTTTCGGGCGGTGGGTGACGGCGACGACGGTGCCGACCCGGCCCTTTTCGCCGCCTTGGATGCGGTCGGCTTGGGCCGCCATGTAACACACCTTGCCGCCGTTCTCGGGATAGACATAGGCTTCCCAGGCGCCGGTGCGGCCCAGACGCTTGGGGGTGTCGGCGGCCATGGCCGGCAGGGTGGCGGCGATCAGGGTAAGGACGGCAAGCGAGCGGCCAAGCATGTCGGGCAACCTTTTCAGTTTCGCATCTGCGAAGGGGTTTAAGCCCAGGCTTCGGGTCCCTGTCAACCTTGCAACTTATTCACCAAGCGGGCGGCCGCGTGGCGGGAAGATGCTTTTGCCGCGCATTTGGCGTTCGTATTCCAGCGACCAGCGCACATTGGGATAGGCCAGGTCGCCCCATGGAATGTCTTCCCAGGGCACCAGCATGACTTCCTGGCTTTCCGGTCCGGCGGCACAGTCGGGGCTGAGCATGCGGGCCCGGTAGATCATGTGCACCTGGCTGATTTCCGGGATGGAGTAGACGGCCAAAAGCGCGTCGATCTCGGCCCGGGCCCGGGCTTCTTCCCACACCTCGCGCAAGGCCCCCTGCTCGGTGGTTTCGTGCAGCTCCATGTAGCCCACCGGCATGGTCCAGAAGCCGACCCGCGGCTCGATGGCGCGACGGCACAGCAGGTACTTGTCTTCCCAGGTGCAGACGGCGCCGACGATGACCTTGGGGTTTTCGTAGACGATGAAGCCGCAATCGCCGCAAACCAGTCGTTCGCGGTCGTCGCCTTCCGGGATCATTCGTTTGTTCGGGCCTTGCAGTCGCATGGCGGGCAGTCTGAACAACCCGGCCCCGTCAGGCAAGGCAAGAGTGCTAAACCAGGATATCCAGATAGGTGCCGCGCCGCGCCCGGCGGTCCAATTGGTCCAGCGGGAAGTCGGGGGGCAGGATACGGTTGCCCGGCTTGCCACCGATGGCCCCGCGGGTGCTGGAATCGCTGGCGGCGCCGGCCATGGGCACCTCGCGGCTGCCCGCGCCCAGGCCCAGGGCTTGCTTGATGGAGTCCAGTCCGGACCCCGAAGGTGGAATACGAAGATTGTCGGCCATGTCATCTTCCCGCGCGAGGAGGCGATTATAGCACGACCACCCCTTACCATTCCATGAATGCCGGACCATTGACGACAGCCGTCGTCATCCCCACTATATTCAAACTAACTAATAAACTGGGAGGACATTTCATGCCGGAACTGATGGTCAACGGCCAGGCGGTCGAGGTCAGCGAGGCCGGATGGCTGGAGGACTGCCGGGCTTGGGACGAAGACATCGCCCGCGCCATCGCCGCCGCCGAAGGGGTCACGTTGACCGACGAGCATTGGGACGTCATCCGCGAGGCCCGAGCCTATTTCGACGAATACGGCATCGTTGCCGAACAGCGGGTGTTCATGAAGCTGATGAAGGAAAAATACGGGCCTGAACGCTCGTCTCAACAATATCTTTACCAATTGTTTCCTCATGGACCGTTGAAACAGGGCAATAAAATCGCCGGCCTGCCACGGCCAAAAGGCTGTTCGTGATCACTTGTGCTTGAAGACGACTGGCGGTTGGGGCTAAATGGCTGGTATGGACAGCCAGATCAATAGCCCCGCCGCGGGCCTGGGTCAGCCCCGAGACCTCGCCACCCATTTCATGGAATGTGGGGCGCTGAACACCAACCTGACCCTGGCACCTGGGGCGCGGATGGTCATCACCGACGATTTCCTGGGCGGTCAGGTCGCCGATCTGGCCGCCATTTCCATGGCCGCCATCGTGGCGCGGGACGGCATGGTGGCCAAGGCGGCCATCCTGCCCCTGGGACTGGCAGCCAGCAAGCTGAAGGCTTCGGAACGGGCCAAATACGAACGCCTGTTCGCGCTGATCGAGGAAACCGCCTTTGATTCGGGGGTGCGCGAATCGGCGGAAACCCTGATCCACGCCAAGTTCCGTGAAAACCAGATCAAGGAACTGGCGGCCGAACTGGGCGGCACCGTCGGGCCGGCGCGTCAGCGCTACAGGGCCTTCCTGGACGTGGTCAAGTTGCTGACCGAAAAGAAGATATCCGAAGCCCTGTTCCTGGACGAATTCATGGACTTCACTCGGGCGGTGGCGGGGAAGCTGGATTTCGGCATCTATTCCATGTGCGTGGACCGCATGTTCGTGTCCGAACGCATCCCGGTGAGGGTCAAGGCGTCGTTGCTGCGCGAAATCTGCACTTATCCGCCGCTGATCCGCAAGGAACTGGTGACCAACCTGCTGGCTTCCTCCAAGGCGGACGCGGAACTGATCCGCTATGCCCGCCAGGAAGTGGCCAATGTGTTGAGCCGCGAGCAGTTGACGGAAATCTTCCTGTTCACCACCTTGAAGCTTGCCTGGGCGGCGCAAAAGGACCGCCCGCGCACCGCCTGAACTAAGCCCAAGGATATTTCATGCAAGCCGTGGTCTGTCCCGCCTTCGGTGCCGCGCTGGAATGGCGCGACGTCGAACCCGCCAAGCTGTCCGCCGGACAAGTGCGCATCCAGGTGGCCGCCGCCGGGGTGAACTTCGCCGATTCCCTGGCCATTGCCGGCAAGTACCAGGAAAAGATGGAGCCGCCCTTCACCCCCGGCCTGGAGCTGGCGGGCGTGGTGGTCGAGGTGGCCGAGGGGGTGCCCGACCTGAAGATGGGCGACCGGGTGATGGCCAATGTCAGCGGCGGCGCCTTCGCCACCCAATGCGTGGCCGACTGGACCGACGTGCATAAATTGCCCGAAACGTTGGATTTCGTCGCCGCCGCCGGTTTTCCGGTGGCCTATGGCACCTCGCATCTGGGCTTGCTGAAAGCCGGGCTGAAGGCCGGGGAAACCCTGGTGGTGCACGGCGCCGCCGGTGGGGTCGGACTGACGGCGGTGGAAATCGGCGTCGCCATGGGGGCGCGGGTGATCGCCACCGCCGGCGGCCCCGACAAGGTGCAGGTGGCCTTGGACCATGGCGCCCATTTCGGCATCGACTACAAGTCCCAGGACATCCGCGAGACGGTCAAGGGGTTGACCGACGGACGCGGCGCCGACGTTGTCTATGATCCGGTGGGCGGCGAAGTGTTCGACGCGTCCTTGCGTTCGGTGGCTCCCGACGGCCGCATTCTGGTCATCGGTTTCGCCTCGGGAACCGTTCCGCAAATTCCCGCCAACCACTTGCTGGTCAAGAACGTCACGGTGATCGGCTATTGGTGGGGGGCGTATCGCAAGATCAATCCCATGCTGGTGCGCGACAGCATGGCCGCCGCCCTGGACATGTGGGCGCGGGGCCAACTGCACCCCCATGTCAGCCAGGTGCTGAAACTGTCCCAGGCGGCCGAGGCCATCGGGCTTTTGAAATCCCGCGCCAGCACCGGCAAGGTGGTCCTGGTTCCGTAGAAACGCAAAAGCCGCCCGTTAAGGGCGGCTTTTCCAATGGTTTCGCAGATCGATCAGCCGCCGGCCAACTTGTCGGGGTCCAGGCGGATGTCGCGGCGGACCTGCCCGGCGGATCCCAAGGGCGGCGCCTTCTTGCCGTCCACCAGCACATCCAGCGCCCCGGCATTGCCCACCATCAGGGTCAGGCCGGAACGGTTGGGAACCGCATAGCTGTCGCCTTTGCGCAGCAGCTTGCTCATCACCAGTTGGCCGTCCATCTCGCGCACCTGAATCCAGCAATCGTCGCCGGCGGCGGTCAACTGCACCCTTGATTCGGCGTTGTCCGTGGGGACTGGCTTCGGGGCTTCGCTTTTGGCGGGCTCGACCTTGACGGCTTCCGGCTTCGCGGGCTCGGCCTTCGGCGGTTCGACTTTCGCCGGTTCGACTTTCGCCGGTTCGACTTTCGCCGGTTCGACTTTCGCCGGTTCGATCTTCGCCGGTTCGATCTTCGGCGGCTCGATCTTGGCAGGCTCGACCTTGGCCGGTTCGACCTTGGTCGGTTCGACCTTGGCGACCTTGCTGTCCTCCTCTTCCGCCGGCGGCACCACTTCCGCTTCCTTGCTGGCGGTGCTGGCGGGGACGGTTTCCACCGGGCTGGGGTCTTGCGGCTTGGCGGTCTCGGTCGTGGGGGCGGCGGGTATCTGTGCCTCGCCGGTGACGGTGGCCGGACGGTTGAGCACCGAGGTCAGACGTTCCGGCAGGGCCGGCACCATCTCGGCGACCGACGAATCGCGCGACGACAGCAAATACCAGGCGCCATAGGCCAGGCCCGCCACCAGCAGGCCGACGAACAGCACGGCGCCGCCGGGAATACGGCCTTCCGACACCGGCGAGGGGAAGATCAGTTCCGAGCGCGCGTTCAGGTCGCCGGAGGCTTCGGCGCGGAAACGGCGGACCATTTCCTCGGCGTCAAGGGCCAGGAAGTCGGCATAGGTACGCAGGAAGCCGATGGCATAGGCGCCGCCGGGCAGGTCGCGGTGGCGGCCTTCTTCCAGGGCCAGCAGATAAGGCTGGCGAATGCGCAGCAAGGTGGCGACCTCGCCCAGCGACTTGCCGGTCTTGGCGCGGGCGTCGCGCAAGGTGGCGCCGACGCCCAACGGCGAAGGCGAGGGCGCGGCCAAGGGCTCGTCAGGGGTGGTGTCGGACACGGGCGTCGTTCCTGTTGCCTTGATGGGCGCCGAAGGGGCGCTCCCGTCCGCATAACTCTGCGGACGGGATTGTTTTACAAAGACTTGG
>JAIWOG010000255.1 GCA_020217035.1 Magnetospirillum sp.
CCGCTCAGGCAACCTTTTGCGGGATCAGCACCCCTGCCACACCGGCGCACGCTTGCCCAAAAAGGCGTCGATGCCTTCGGCGGCGTCGCGGGCCAGCATGTTTTCGGTCATCACTTGCGCGGCATAATCATAGGCGTCGTCCAGGCCCATTTCCGCCTGGGCGTAGAACGCTTCCTTGCCCACTTTCAGGGTATGCGGCGATTTCGACGCGATCAGGGCGGCGAAATGGGCGACCTGGCGGTCCAGTTCGTGGGCGGGGACGGCACGGTTGACCAAGCCCCAGGCGCAGGCGGTGGCGGCGTCGACGGCGTGGCCGGTCAGCAGCATTTCCATGGCCTGCTTGCGACCCACATTGCGCGACAGCGCCACCATGGGGGTCGAGCAGAACAAGCCGATGTTGACGCCGGGGGTGGCGAATTGGGCGTCGTCGGCGGCCACCGCCAGATCGCACGAGGCGACGATCTGGCAACCGGCGGCGGTGGCCATGGCGTGGACACGGGCGATCACCGGGCGGGGGAAACGGACGATGGCCTTCATCATGCGCGAGCATTGGGCGAACACCGCCGCGATCTGCTCGCGGGTTTCCAGCGACCGCATTTCCTTCAAGTCGTGACCGGCGCAAAAGGCCGGACCGTTGGCGGCCAGCACCACCACCTTGACCGACGAATCGGCGGCCAGCCGGGCCAGGGCCGCCTCGATTTCCGTCATCATCGCCACCGACAGGGCGTTGCGGGCCTGGGGCCGGTTCAGCGTCAGCGTGGCGATACCGTCGGCGATGGCGGTGATGACGATGGGTTCGGTGGACATCGGGCCTCCCTTGTCATGGGCTTATGGTTCGGGGCACAGTGTGCCCAGGAAACGATCAAACGTTCAATAACCCAGAGGACGACATGGCAGCCATCTCGGTCGAAGAATTCAATGCCGACTTCCTGCCCAAGGTGCCCATGGCGGCCAATATCGGCATCCGCGCCACGGCCCTGGCCAAGAACGAGGCGCGGCTGCTGATGCCGTTTTCCGACGCCCTGGCGCGGCCGGTCAACACGGTCAGCGGTCCGGCCTTGATGACCTTGGCCGACGTCGCCGCCTGGGCGGTGGTGCTGACGGTGATCGGGCGCCAGGAAATGGCGGTGACCACCAGCCTGACCATGAACTTCCTGCGCATGCCGGGGTCAGCGGACATCGTCGCCGAGGCCAAGATCTTGAAAATGGGACGCCGTCTGGCGGTGTCGGCCATCGAGTTGATTCGCGTCGACACCGACGACCTGGTGGCCCACGCCACCGCCACTTACGCCATTCCGTAAGGGGGGGGCCTATTCCAAGGACTGGGTGACGACCTGCAACTTGCCGGGTGCGTCGGCCACCAGGTTCAGCACCACGGTGCCGGATTCGCTGCGCACCATCAATTCGCAGAACCAGACGCCGGTATCGACCTCGCGCGGGGTGGAGATTTCTATCATCGACACGTTTTCCACGTCCATGGACAGGGAATGGTTGTCGCGAAAGGAAATGGCGGCGACGGTTTGCATGACGGTCTCCCGTTGTTTCGACCCCATGACAGGCTGGCGGAAACCGGGCCTGCCGTCAATGTGTGCGCAAGGGCGGGGAACTTGGGGTTTATGAGTTTACGCCCTAAAGGATCACTTGATGATCCAGGGCGAAGGCGCGCAGCCGGTCGCGCAGCGAGCGATCGGGAAGCTTCAGCAGGTGGTCCAGATAGGCCCGCACCGGGCCGACCGACAACGACCGGATCATGGTCTTGACCGGGCCCATGCTGGGCGCCGACACCGACAGCACGCGGACGCCGCAGGCCAGCAGCGCCATGGCTTCCAGCGGCCGGCCGGCCATCTCGCCGCACACCGAAAGGGTGACGCCGGCGGCGTCGCACTTGGCCGCCACATAGCGCATGAAGGTCAGCAATCCCGGCGACAGCGGGTCGTAGCGTTCGGCGATGCGGGGGTTGCCGCGGTCCACCGCGTAAAGGAACTGGGTCAGATCGTTGGAACCGATGGAAACGAAATCCACCAACGGCAACAGCGAATCCATCTGGAAGGCGAGCGCCGGCACTTCCAGCATGGTCCCGACCCTGAGCTTGCTGGGCAGCTTGTGGCCGCATTCCGCCTCGTGGGCGATCTCCATGTCCAGCAGTCGCCGGGCTTGGACCAGTTCGGCGACTTCGGCGACCATGGGGAACATGATGGACAATTCTCGCCCCTGCGCCGCCCGCAAAAGCGCACGCAACTGGTGGCGCATCACCGCCGGGCGGTCAAGGGTGATGCGGATCGACCGCCAACCCAGCGCCGGGTTGTCCTCGTCATAGGGGTTCCAATAGGGCAGCACCTTGTCGCCGCCCACGTCGAGTGTGCGGAACACCACCGGCTTGCCCGATGCCTGGTCGATGATCTTCTTGTAAAGAGTTGTCTGAGCGGTGACGTCGGGCAGGGCGTTGCGGGCCATGAACGGCAATTCGGTGCGGTAAAGGCCGATGCCGTCGGCGCCGCTGTCTTCCAGATGCTGCATGTCCAGCAGCAGGCCGGCGTTCATCATCAGCCTGACCGCGATGCCGTCCCGCGTGATGGCCGGCAGGTCGCGCAGTTTGGCGTAATGGGCGGCGCGGCGCTGGCGCTGGCTCAGCGCGTCGGAAAAGATGTCGCGGATGTCGTCGCTGGGGCGCAGGAACACCTGGCCGTTGTCGCCGTCGATGACCACCGGGTCCAGGGACTCGACCTTGTCCAAAGCTTCCTTGCAGCGTCCCACCACCGGAATGTCGAGCGCACGGGCGACGATGGCCACGTGCATGGTCGGGCTGCCTTCTTCCATGACCAAGCCGCGCAGCCGCTTGGGATCATAGTCGAACAATTCCATCGGCCCCATGGAACGGGCGAACAAGATGGCGTCGGCCGGCAACTCGCCCCGGGCGGCCGAGCCGCTTTCCCCCGACAGGTGCTGCAACAGGCGGTTGGCCAAGTCCTCGAAATCGTGCAGGCGTTCGCGCAGGTAAGGGTCGGTGATCTGGCTCATGCGGGCGCGCATGTCCTCGTGCACCTTCTGCACCGCGGCCTCGGCGGTCAGGCCGGTCTTGATGGCTTCGCCGATCTTGCCCAGCCAGCCCTTGTCCTCGGTGAACATGCGATAGGTTTCAAGCACGTCGCGGTGCTCGCCGTCGCGCATCTCGGGGCGCGAGAACAGATCGTCCAGCGCCTTCTTGATGTCGGCCAGCGCCGTCTTCAGGCGGTCGTGCTCGACATCGGGGTCTTCGGCGACCAGGCGGCGGATGACGATGCGTGGATTGTGCAAGATGGCGGTGCCGATGCCGACGCCGCCATTCAGGCGGATGCCTTCCAGGCGCAACGGCAGCAGGGCGTTGCCGTCCACCGGGGTCAGCTCCTCGCGGCTGACCAATTCGCCCGAGGCCACCAACTCGGCCAGCACCATGGCCACCGTTTCCATGGTCTCGATTTCTTCGTCGGTGTAATGACGCATGGTGCGGTTTTGCACCACCAGCACGCCGACGACGCGGCCGCCCCGGATGATGGGCACGCCCATCAGCGAGTGGAAGATCTCTTCGCCGGTTTCCGGACGATAGGCGAAATTAGGGTGGCTTTGGGCGTCGGCCAGGGCCAGCGGCCGGGCATGGGCGGCGATGTCGCCCACCAGACCTTCACCGACCCGCAGGCGGGTGTTGTGGATGGCGCCCTTCTTCAGGCCCTCGGTGGCGAACAGTTCCAGCACTTCGCCGGCCCGCATGACATAGCACGAGCACACTTCGGCGACCATGTCGGCGGCGATCAGGCCGACGACGCGACTGAGCCTTTCCTCGGCGCTGCCGCCGCCAGCCATGACGTCGCGCAGCCGTGCCAGCAGGCGGCGCGAGACGGAAGGCGCCGCCGGGCTCATCACGACGATCCCTGACGGGCGGCCAGGGCGCCTTGCGCCTGATCCAGCAATTCGGAGAAAATCTCGGCGCAGGGCTGGACCTTGGTGACCAGGCCGACGCTTTGTCCGGCCATCACCGAGCCCATTTCGACGTCGCCGTCGATGACGGCGCGACGCAGTGCGCCCGCCCAGTAATGCTCGATCTCGAGCTGGGCGTCCTTGTGCTCCAACTCGCCGGCGCGATAGCGGCTGATGACCTGATGCTGGAACTCGACGAAGCGTTTGGTGCCTTCGTTGGCCAAGGCGCGAACCGGGATCACCGGGAAGGCCGGGTCCACCTGGGTGGTGGGCACGGCGTCGCGGGCGGCGGCCTTGATGAAGGCCTGCTTGAAATTGGGGTGCGCCACGCATTCGTTGGCGCAGACGAAACGGGTGCCCAATTGGACCCCGGCGGCGCCCATTTCCAGGTAGCTGACGATGACCTCGCCGCGGCCGATGCCGCCGGCGACGAAGATCGGCAGCTGTTCGGCCATCACCGGCAGGATTTCCTGGGCCAGCACGCTGGTGGAAACCGGGCCGATATGGCCGCCGGCCTCGGCACCCTCGATGACCAGGGCGTCGACGCCCGACCGCACCAGCTTCTTGGCCAGCACCAGGGCCGGGGCGAAGCACACCACCTTGGCGCCGGTGTCCTTGGCCCGCTTGATGGCCGCCGCGCTGGGCAGGCCGCCAGCCAACACCACGTGGCTGACGCCATTGGCGCCGCAGACGTCGATCAACTGGTCCAGCTTGGGATGCATGGTGATCAGGTTGACGCCGAAGGGCTTGGCGGTCAGGGCCTGGGTGGCCTTGATCTCCTCGTCCAGGCGCTCGGGCTCCATCGAGCCGCAGGCGATGACGCCGAAGCCGCCTGAATTGGAGATGGCCGCCACCAGGTGGCGTTCCGAGACCCAGGACATGGCGCCGCCCATGATGGCGTAATCCGTGCCCAGGAACTCGCGCCCCCGTTGCCACAGCCGGTCCAGCCGTCCCAGGCTAGCCATCGCCGTCATCCGATCACCCGTGTTACGCCGCATCCAGACCGTAGGCGGTGTGCAAGGCACGCAACGCCAATTCGGTGTACTTTTCCTCGATCAGCACGCTGATCTTGATTTCCGAGGTCGAGATGACCTGGATGTTGATGCCTTCGGCGGCCAGGGTCTGGAACATCTTCTGGGCGATGCCGGCATGGCTGCGCATGCCGACGCCGATGACCGAAACCTTGACCACGTTGGAATCGGCGATCAGACCTTGATAGGCCAAGGTGGCCTTGTTGTCCTCGATCACCTTCTTGGCGCGGTCTAGGTCGGCCTTGCCGACGGTGAAGGTCAGGTCGGTGGACTTGCCGTCTTCCGACACGTTTTGGACGATCATGTCGACGTTGACCGCGGCGTCGGCCAAGGGGCCGAAGATGGCGGCGGCGACGCCGGGACGGTCGGCCACCTTGACCAAGGTGATCTTGGCTTCGTCGCGGCTATAGGCGATGCCGCTCAACAGTTCCTTTTCCACGATCTCATCCTCATCGCAAACCAGAGTTCCGGGCTTGTCCTCGAAGCTGGACAGCACCTGCACCCGCACATGATGCTTCATGGCCATTTCGACCGAGCGGGTTTGCAGCACCTTGGCGCCCACCGACGCCAGTTCCAGCATTTCCTCGTAAGTGATCTTATCGAGCTTCTTCGCCTTGGTCACGATCCGGGGATCGGTGGTGTAGACGCCGTCCACGTCGGTGTAGATGTCGCAACGGTCGGCATGCAGAGCCGCCGCCAGCGCCACGGCAGAAGTGTCCGAGCCGCCGCGGCCCAGGGTCGAGATGCGGTTGCCAGGCGCGATGCCCTGGAAGCCGGCGACCACCGCCACTTCGCCCTTTTCCATGCCGGCCACCATGTCGGTGGTGTCGATGCTGTCGATGCGGGCCTTGCCGTGCACGTCGTCGGTGCGGATGGGCACCTGCCAGCCGGTCCACGACCGCGCCTTCAGGCCCAGTTCCTGCAGCCCGATGGCCAACAGGCCGGTGGTCACCTGCTCGCCGGTGGCGACGACGGCGTCGTATTCGCGTTGGTCGTGCAGCGGCGCCATCTGCTTGCACCAATCCACCAGTTGGTTGGTGGCGCCCGACATGGCCGAAACCACCACGGCGACCTGGTTGCCGGCCTCGACCTCGCGCTTGACGCGTCGTGCCACGTTCTTGATACGGTCGATGTCGCCGACGGAGGTTCCGCCGAATTTCATCACGATACGAGCCATGAAATCTTCCTTCAGCACCGGGGCCAACTGGGCCGCCGGTTCATATTTCTTCGTCTGCCCGGTTGCCGCCCGAAGGGCGCCCCTTCATACTCTGTCCCCCATCGGGACGCAAGCCCGGTCCCCTGCCCGAACATGCCTTTATTCCAGGAGCATCCTATGACCTCAGCCGCCCCCCAATCCCGCCCAGGAACCGCCTCGGCGGAAGAGGTCGCCCGCTTCACCGCCATGGCCGAGGAATGGTGGGATCCGGCCGGCAAGTTCCGCCCGCTGCACCGCTTCAACCCGGTTCGCCTGTCCTTCATCCGCCGCGAGATGGCCGTCCATTTCGGCCGCGACCCCCAGGCGGCGCGGCCGTTCGAGGGGCTGACCCTGCTGGATGTCGGCTGTGGCGGCGGCCTGCTGTCGGAACCCCTGGCCCGCATGGGCTTTTCCGTCACCGGAATCGACGCTGGCGAGCGTAACGTCGCCGTCGCCCGCATCCATGCCGAAAAGTCCGGCGTGGCGGTGGAGTACCGGGTCGGCGGTCCCGAGGACGTGGAGCCCGAAAGCTTCGACGTGGTGCTGTCCATGGAAGTGATCGAACACGTGCCCGACCCGGCCCGCTTCATCGCCTTGGCCGCCGGCGCCTTGAAGCCCGGCGGCGTGTTCCTGGGCGCCACCCTGAACCGCACCGCCAAGTCCTATCTGATGGCGGTGATCGGCGCCGAATATGTGCTGCGCTGGTTGCCGCGCGGCACCCATGACTGGAAGAAGTTCGTGCGTCCGTCGGAATTCGCCACCTTCCTGCGCCAGGCCGGCATCGAGACCAAGGCATTCCGTGGCATGGAATTCAAGCCGCTGTCCGACGAATGGGTGGAAACCATGAATTTGGACGTCAATTACATGCTGATGGGGATCAAGCCCTGAGCGGACAGCCTTAAGGCTGTGATGCCCCCGCGCCAAAGTGGTGTATCATCGATTTGGCATGAATATCGGGGGCGCCATGCAGGACGCACTCGCGGAAAGACTGGATCGGGCGCAAGCACGATTGCGTCGCCTTGGGGTTCTGGCCCTGGTGGGGTGGTCGGTCCTGGTGGGCGGCTCGTTGGCCTGGAACATCCAGAACGAGATGCGCCAGACCGAGCAACTGGCGACCCGCGAAGCCCGGATTCATTTCAACAAGGACATCGCCTTCCGCCGCTGGGCCACCAAGCATGGCGGCGTCTACGTGCCCATCGACGAGCGCACGCCGGCCAGCCCGTGGATGGCGCACATCCCCGACCGTGACGTGGTCACCGACAGCGGTCAGCATCTGACCCTGATGAACCCGGCCTACATGCTGCGCCAGATGATGGCGGAATACGCCGCCGAATATTCGGTGCGCGGCCGCATCACCAGCCTTCAGCCGCTCAATCCCAACAACGCCGCCGACGAATGGGAGGCGGCGGTGTTGAAGCGCTTCGCCGAAAGCGACGTGCGCGAGGTCAGCGCGGTGGTGGACGGTCCCGACGGCCCGCACCTGCGTCTGATGCGGGCGATGATCACCGAAACCGGCTGCCTGAAATGCCATGCCGGACAGGGCTATCAGGTGGGCGACATCCGCGGCGGCATCGGCGTGTCGGTGCCGCTGGACGGCTTCCGCGCCTTGCAGGCCGAGGCGCTGCGCTTCCAAGGAATCAGTCACGGCATCATCTGGATGGTGGGCGTCGTCGGCATCGCCATCGGCGGCAGCCGCAGCCGCAAGCGCACCTTGGACGAACTGGCCGACCAGCGTCTGGTGATGGAACTCAGCCATCGCAACCAGACCATCCTGAACTCGGTGGGCGAAGGCATCGTCGGCATCGACGCCACCTGCCAGGTGGTCTTCGCCTCACCCTCGGTGCCCCGCATCCTGGGCTGGTCCGAGGCGGAACTGATGGGCAAGAAGTTCCACGAGTTGATCGAGCCGGGGGGGCGGGTCGAAGGGATGCCGTGCCCCGGTGTCAATTCCTGCTGCCCCACCTTGCTGAACGGCCAGGGTCGGCAAAGCGTCGGCGAGTTGCTGCGGCGCAAGGACGCGCCGCCGCTGCCGGTCGAGGTGCAGTCGTCGCCGGTGGTGGATGACGGCCGGGTGACCGGCGCCGTGCTGGTGTTCCACGACATTTCCGAGCGCCTGGAAAACGAAGCCCGGCGCCACGAATTGCTGGAACGCCTGGAACGGTCCAACCACGACCTTCAGGACTTCGCCTATGTGGTGTCGCACGACTTGCAGGAACCGTTGCGCATGGTGTCGTCCTACATGGGGCTGGTGAACCGGCGCTATGCCGACCGCTTGGATGACGACGGCCGCGAGTTCATCGCCTTCGCCGTGGACGGCGCCCAGCGCATGTCGCGGATGATTTCCGACCTGGTCGAGTTCTCGCGGGTCGAGACCCGGGGCCACGCCTTCGCCCCGGTGAACATGATGCAGGTGGTCGAGGATTGCCTGGCCAATTTGGCGCTGTCCATCGACGAAACCGGCGCCGCCATCACGATACAGCCCAACCTGCCGTCGGCCATGGGCGACCGCGAGCAATTGGTGCGGCTGATGCAGAATTTGGTGGGCAACGCGCTGAAGTTCCGCACCCCCGAGGTTCCGCCCTCGATCCAGATCGGCGGCCGGGTGCGCAGCGACGGACGGCGCGAATACTGGGTCGCCGACAACGGCATCGGCATCGCCGCCGAACACCACCAACGCATCTTCATGATCTTCCAACGCGTCGGCCCCGCCCAGGTGGACGGCACCGGTATCGGCCTTTCGGTGGTCAAACGCATCGTCGAACGCCACGGCGGCGAAATCCACGTGGACTCCGAGCCGGGCCAAGGCGCGACGTTCCGGTTCGATTTGCCGGGATAGGGGCGCTTTTGTTCGCCGTCATCGCCGGGCTTGACCCGGCGATCCAAGCGTCGCGGCGGTGTGGGTGTGCTCACTGCACGGGCATGGCGAGGGGTATTCACCACAGAGACACAGAGGCACAGAGAGGCCGTGCCGGATGGCACCCGGCCTACCCCACGACAATCCCCTCTGTGCCTCTGTGTCTCTGTGGTTTTAAAAGCTTACTTGCCCCCCGGCACGCCCATGGACGTGGAATGTTCGAAGTGAAGCGCTTCGCCCGGATGGGCGGCTTCATAGGCGGAATGGGCGGCGCGGGCCGCTTCGGCGAAGCCGGACAGGATCAATTTCAGCTTGCCGGGATAGGTGCAGATGTCGCCGGCGGCGAAGATGCCGGGTTGGCTGGTCTGCATGGTGGCGGGATCGACGGCGATGACGTTGCGGTCCATGGCCAGGCCCCAAAGGGCTATGGGGCCAAGTTCGGTGGCCAGGCCGAAGAAGGGCAGCAGGACGTCGGCGTCAAGGCGGCGGGTCTGGCCATCCAGGGTGGCGACGATGACGGCGTTCAGGTTGCCGTTTTCGCCGTCCAGGCCGTGCAGTTGATAGGGCACCACCAGCTCGATCTTGCCGGCATCCGACAGCGCCTTCAGCTTGGCTTCCGATTCGGGGGCGGCGCGGAACTTGGGGCGGCGGTGCACCACTTGCACGCTGGCCGCCAGTTCCGACAGTGAAATGGCCCAGTCGACGGCGGAATCGCCGCCGCCGGCGATCACCACCTTCTTGCCGCGGAACGCCTCGCGCTTGGTGACGAAATAGTTGACGCCGGTTCCCTGGCCCTTGCCCTCATAGGCGTCCAATCCGTCCAGCGGCGGGCGGTTGGGGCCGAAAGCGCCCGAGCCGGCGGCGATCAGCACCACCTTGGTGTCGATCCGGGTGCCGTCCGACAGCGTGCAGCAAAAACCGCTTTCGGTCTTGTCCAGGCCGACCATCTGGCGCCCCAGGTGATAGGTG
>JAIWOG010000256.1 GCA_020217035.1 Magnetospirillum sp.
GGGGCGAAGGGGGCGGCCTGTTCCTTCAGCCGCTCGATCAAATCGGCGGCCAGGATGGACGGCTGGGCCGGCACGTCGTAGATGGGCTTTTCCGGGTAAAGGGCGGCGCATTGGCCGCCGACAGCATCCAGCGCGTCCACCACATGGCAGTTCAGACGGACCATCCCGCATTGGAAGACGGCGAACAGACCGGCCGGGCCGGCCCCGACAACCACCACATCAGTTGCGTGCTTCGCCACGACATCAGTCTCGTGCTTCATGGGATGATCCTTACCAGATAAAGCTGCGGATGGCGGCCAGCGGCACGTTGCCGTCTTCGGCGACCAATCGGTCCAAACGGGCCTGGTCGGGCACCTGGCCCGGCGTGATGCCCAGATCCTTGGCGTGGATGCCCTGGGTGACGAACACCGCGCCGGCCAGACCGGCGGCATTGGCGCCACGCACGTCGGTGTGCAGGGCGTCGCCCACGGCGAGCACGCGGTCGCGCGGGCAGTTCAGGATGCCCAGCGCCTGGGCATAGATGGCTGTGTCGGGCTTGCCGCGCATGGAGACCGTGCCGCCCATCTGTTCATAGCGCTCGGCCAGGGCGCCGGCGCAGACGATGGGCTGGCCCTGGCGCATGACCACCAGATCGGGATTGGCGCAGACCATGGGCAGCTTCCGCGCCAGGGCAGCCTTCATGGCCGGGACGTAATCTTCCACCGTCTCGTCCAAATCCCAGGGGCCAGTGTTCAAGATGAAATCGGCGTGGTCCAGGTCGACGGCGACGTAATCCAGGCCCAAGAAGACGTTTTCGTCGCGTTCCGGCCCCATGTGGTAGAGGTTGCGGCCCAAGGACGCATAGAACGGATCGGTGCGGTCGCGCAGTTCCAGGTGCACCGCCTCGCCCGAGGACAGGACGTGGTCGTAAAGCTCGCGGCCGATGCCCATGCGGGCCAGTTGTTCCACCAGGGAATCGGCGCGGCGTGGGGCGTTGGACAGCAGCAGGGTCCGCTTGCCGGCCTGACGCAGCGCCACCAGGGTGTCACGGGCGCCAGCATAGGATTCGACGCCGTCATGGATGACGCCCCACAAATCCAGGATGAAAGCATCGGCCTGGTCGGCGACGGCGGACAGGCCGGGGATGATCGGCAGCGTCATCTTACTTCCCCCGGTGGGCGGCGCCCACCGCATCGGTGATGGACTTGAAGCCGTCGGCCGCCAGCATCTCGACCAATCCCTTGTTGATGGCTTCCACCAAACCCGTGCCCTGATAGACCAGGGCGGAATAGACCTGCACCAACGACGCGCCGGCCTTGATCTTGGCATAGGCGTCACCAGCGCTGGCGATGCCGCCGGCGCCGACCAGCGGCAATTTGCCTTCGGTCAGGGCGTACATGCGGGCCAGCACCGCCGTGCTGGGCGCCATCAGGGGCGCACCCGACAGGCCGCCGGTTTCCTTGGCATGCGGGCTGCGCAAAGTCTCGGGGCGGGCGATGGTGGTGTTGGAGACGATCAACCCGTCCAAGGCGCCCGCCAACGCCACGGCGGCGATGTCGGTCAAGTCCTCGTCGTTCAGGTCGGGGGCGATCTTCAGCAGCAGCGGCGGACGCTTGGCGCCCTGGGTCGCCTGGTCCAGGGCGGCGCGGGTGCGGCCGACCAGACCTTCCAACTGGTCGCGCCCCTGCAACGAGCGCAGGCCCGGCGTGTTGGGCGACGACACGTTGATCACCATGTAATCGCAAAGCGCGGCCAGCTTGGCGGCGCCCTTTTCGTAATCGCTGGCGGCGTCCTCGGTGTCCTTGTTCTTGCCCAAGTTCGCGCCGACGATGCCGACGCGCGGGCGGGCGGCCAGACGGGCCGCCACCGGCTCCAGCCCTTCGTTGTTGAAGCCCATGCGGTTGATCACCGCTTTGTCCTCGACCAGCCGGAACATGCGCGGCTTGGGGTTGCCGGGCTGCGGCCTGGGCGTCACCGAGCCGATCTCGACGAAGCCGAAGCCCTGGCCCAGCATGGAATCGGGCACCTCGGCGTTCTTGTCGAAGCCGGCGGCCAAGCCCACCGGATTGGGGAAGCGCAGGCCCCACAGATTCTGTTCCAGGCTGGCGTGCGACACGGCGCGGCGGCCGGGCACCAGGCCGGTCTTCAGGGCGCGGATGGTCAGGCCATGGGCGCATTCGGCGTCCAGCTTGCGCAACAGCGGCCCCACCAGGGAATAAAGATCGGCCATGTCAGTCCTTCAAGTCTGGGAAGATGTGTACTCCGTCGGCGCCCAGCGGCAGCGGAACCACGTTAAGGGCCGCAACCACCGGCAGCGCCCCGTAAAGATGCGGAAACAACTGACCGCCGCGCGATGGCTCCCATTTCAGCGCGTCACCCAAGGCATGCGCGTCCACTGCCAATAACAGCAAGCCGTCCTGCCCGGCGCGGTGCTTGGCGGCGCTTTCCTTGACTTGGGCTGCGGTGGAAAAATGGATGAAGCCGTCTTCCCGGTCCTGGCTGGACCCGGGATAGAGACCTGTTTCCTGTGCCGCCTGCCATTCCTCGGCCCGGCACATGTGATAGATAATGGCGGTCATGATGGGGCGGACATTAGGGGTAAATGGCCCTTAAGGCAACGGCTGCGCCCCGATCACCGGTTCATGCAGCCAGATCAACGACGCATAGATCGCCACGCCCAGCAGCGGTTTCCACCAGCCGATCTCGGCAACCATGGAAAGCGTCGGGCGGTTGGTGTCGATCGCCAGTTCGGCCCAGTCGGGGCGGGTGCGGCGGCGCTTGGCGTCCAGCAGCTTGGGGCCGATCAGCGCCAAACCCAACAGCGGAGCGAAGATCATCCAGGCGGCGACGTCGCCGTTGGGCACCATGTGGGCGGCGGCCCACAGCGCCAGCCCCCACAGGATGGGGTGGCGGGTCAGGCGCAGGATGCCGGGACGCGTCGGGTCGAAGCCTTTCGATCCCGGCCCGATGGAGAACGGGTTGGGGCTGGTCATGCCGACGGTCAGCAGCAAGGTGGCGGGAAGCATGGCGATCAGCGGCACCCAGCGCATCCAGGGTTCCTGCGTCCACATCACCAAGGCCGGGGCCAGTTGATAGGCGCGGATGATCCAGGCCAACAGGATCAAGGACAGGATGGAATAGGCGATGTTGAAGCCAGTCACGCCTCCGAAGATGGCTTCGGCGCGGCGGCGGAAGCCCGGCGCGTTGGTCAGGCGGTGGCTGGCCAGGAAAATGCCCACCGCCAGACCCAGATGGAGCAGACCTAGTTCCAGGGATGGGCCTCGGGGATGTCCAGACGGTGCAGGCGGGCCGCCGCCGTCAGGGTGTTGCGCAACAGGCAGGCGATGGTCATCGGGCCGACGCCGCCGGGCACCGGGGTGATGGCGCCCGCCACCTGGACCGCTTCGTCGAACTTGACGTCGCCCACCAGCTTGGTCTTGCCGTCGGGCAGCGTGATGCGGTTGATGCCGACGTCGATGACGGTGGCACCCGGCTTGATCCAGTCGCCCTTGACCATCTCGGCCTTGCCGACGGCGGCGACGACGATATCGGCTTCGCGCACTTCGGCGGGCAGGTCGCGGGTTTGCGAATGGGCGATGGTCACGGTGCAGCTTTCGCGGATCAGCAGATGGGCCATGGGCTTGCCGACGATGTTAGACCGCCCGATGACGATGGCCTTGAGGCCGGTCAAGCTGCCCAGATGGTCGCGCAGCATCATCATCGACCCCAAGGGCGTGCACGGGATCATGCCGACGCCGCCCGAGGCCAGCATGCCGACGTTCCACGGATGGAAGCCGTCCACGTCCTTGTCGGGGCGGATGGTCTCGATCACCTTTTGGCTGTCGATGTGGCGGGGCAGCGGCAACTGCACCAGGATGCCGTGCACTGCGGGGTCGTCGTTCAGCCCCTCGATCAGGTTCAGCAGGTGCTTTTCGGTGGTGTCCATGGGCAGCACGTGCTCGAACGACTTCATGCCGCATTCCAACGCCCGCTTGTTCTTGTTGCGCACATAGACCTGGCTGGCCGGATCCTCGCCCACCAGCACCACCGCCAGACCGGGGGTGACATGGTGGAAATCGCGAATCTCGTGAACGCGATTGGTGATCTCGTCGCGCAGATTGGCCGAAAAGGCGTTGCCGTCGATAAGCTTGGCCTGGGTCATTGTCGTCTCGCCATCCATTGGTCAAGGCAGCGGGCCAGTTCGGCCGCGTCGCCGGATATCAACAAGGTCTTGCGGCGGTCGGTGGCGCCGGCGACGATGTCGAAATTCGACTTGGGCAGGCGCCATTCCTTGGCCAACATCTTGATCAGGGCGGCGTTGGCCTTGCCGTCCTCGGGCACCGCCGTCACCGAAGCCTTCAACACCGTGCCGCCATCGGCTTCAGGCGCCGGGCCGTCGATCTTGTCGCGCGACGCCTTGGGCGTCAGCCGCACGAACAGCTTGATGCCGCCGGGCGCCGAAACATAAGGGGGCGGGCTCAAAAGCCCTGCACCGCCAGCAGCAATTTCTTCACCACCATCTGCAGGAACAAGATGATCAGCCACAAAGCGATGGGCGACAGGTCGACCGGGCCGATATCGGGCAGCCAGCGGCGCAGAGGGCGCAACGCCGGCTCGGTCAGCCGCGCCAGCACGTCGCCGATGGTGCGGACCGCGTGGTTGTAGGTGTTGATGACGCCGAAGGCCATCAGCCAGGAAAAGATGACGGTGGCCAGGACCACATACCAATAGAACTCGAGGGCGAAATAGATCACCGTCAGCAAAGGTTCCAGGATGATGTCCATGGGGCGCCGGCCGTTGTCAGGTTGATGATGTTGGCAACCTAATCACAGCGAGGGCACGGCGCAAGGGGGGCGTTGTGCCGCACCTTGCGCCGCTTCCGTCTCAGGCCGCCCGCCAACCGGCGTTGCGGGCGAATTCGGCGGTGACGAAATCCATGGTGTTGCGATGGATCATGAGCCATTCCGGCAAGGATTTTGTGAAATAGGCATCCTGCGGATCGCCCGCTTCCAGCTTGGCGACGACGCGTTCCAACTCGGCCAGCACGCGTTCGTGTTCGCCCTGGTGGCAGCCATAGGCGAAAAAGCCGGTGGCCTTCATCATCTCTTCCTCGCGGGCGAAATGATGGCGGCAATGGTCCAGGAAGTCGCGGGCCAGGTCCAGCCGCTGGGGCAGGGCGGCTTCGGCCAGGGCGTTGATCTGCCCGGCGGCGACCTCGTGGTCGTCGTCCATGAAGCCGATTCCGACGTTCAGGCCCGCATGCCACTCAAGAACAGCCATCTCTTTCTTTCCTTCATGTCCGGCGACTGGCGGTGTCGGATTGCGATGGGCATATAATGCAGACGATATATAAAGGTGGCAAGCGAATACCCATTTTAAAAATGCGGGGAAGGGGCGCGGAATTCACGTAACTCGGTCAAGGAAAGGTGAGTGGGACGATGAAGGCGTGTGCGGCATTCGTGGTTCTGGTCGCGGCCGGACCGGCCCTGGCGGGGCAAGTTCCCTATGCGGTGGTCGATACCAACCAGACCCAATGCTTCGACGATAACGGGCGTCGAGGCTGCGGGCTTGGCCCGGCCGGGCAGGATGCCGAGCATGCGGGGCTGGCGCCCAGCTATCGCGACAATGGCGACGGCACCGTCAGCGACCTCAATACCGGGCTGATGTGGCAGCGTGACTTCGACCGCGCCGAATGGTCCCAAGCGCCCGCCAAGGCGCGGGCGGCCCGAACCGGCGGGTATGCCGACTGGCGGGTGCCGAATATCAAGGAACTCTATTCGTTGATGGATTTTTCCGGGGTCACGGGCAGTGCCGGGCCGTCGCAGACCGGGGCGCCCCCGGACGCTCGCCCCTACCTGGACACCAAGGCGTTCCGTTTCGAATACCCGTCCGTCGGCCGCTTCATCGACGCCCAATACATCAGTTCGACCGCCTATCTGGGCACGGTGATGGGACGCGAGCGGGCGTTCTTCGGCGTCAACTTCGCCGATGGCCGCATCAAGGGCTATCCCCAGGGCGGCGGGCCGGGCAAGCGGCAATGGTATCTGCGGCTGGTGCGCGGCAATGCCGATTACGGCAAGAACGATTTCCACGACAACGGCGACGGCACGGTTTTAGACCGCGCCACCGGACTGACCTGGACCAAGGCCGACAGCGGTCGCGGCATGAACTGGGCCGCCGCCTTGTCCTATTGCCGGGGGCTGACAACAGGGGGGCAGGGCGACTGGCGGCTGCCCAACGCCAAGGAACTGCACTCCATCGTCGATTATTCCCGTGCGCCCGACGCCACCCGATCGGCGGCCATCGACCCGGTTTTTCAGATCACCCCCATCACCGACGAGGAAGGCGGCCAGGATTGGCCTTATTTCTGGAGTTCGACCAGCCATCTGGATGGCCGCCGTCCCGGTGACTTCGCCGTCTATGTCGCCTTTGGCCGGGCCTTGGGTTATCTGGGCGGCCAGGGACCAGGCATGGGGCCACCGCCCATGGGGGGCCTGGGCATGCATCCGGGCATGGGGCCGCCACCCATGGGGGGCTCCGGTTCGGGCGGCAAGATGACCCTGACCGACGTGCATGGGGCGGGGGCGCAGCGTTCCAGCCCGAAAGCCGGCGACGAATCCCGCCTGCCCAAAGGCGCCGGCCCGCAGGGCGACGTGCTGCGTATCAACAATTTCGTCCGTTGTGTCCGGGGCTAGTCGGCAAGGGCGTCCCACGCCACCGGGTCGCCCCGGCTGACCGTTTTGGCTAGCCGGCGGCCGACCACCGCGTCGAAATGCTTGGGCGCCAAGCCGAAGCCGGGGCGGATACGGCGGATGTGCGAAGGCTCCACCACCGTGCCGGCGGGCAGGTCGGCGACGAAATACAGCGACCGGCGGAACGCCTTGCTGCCGTCTTCCGAGGCCGGACGCGCGAAACCGGCCTGGCCCAGGGCCGCCCAGGCGTCGCTGGTGTCGGCCACCAGACGGCGCAATTCGTCGGGTTCCAGGGAAAACGTGCTGTCCGGCCCCTTGTCGGCACGCGACAAGGTGAAATGCTTTTCGATGGCCGCCGCCCCCAGGGCGGTGGCGGCGATGGCGGCGGTGTTGCCCAGGGTGTGGTCGGACAGCCCGACCACCACGCCGAAGCGGTCGCGCAGGCTGGTGATCTTGGCCAGATTGGCCGCCTCCATGGGGGCGGGGTACTGGCTGACGCAGTGAAACAGCAAGATTCCGCCGGCGCCTGCGTCGCGGGCGGTGGCGACGGCTTGGGCGATCTCGGCCTCGCTGGCCATGCCGGTGGACATCAACAGCGGTTTGCCGGTGGTGGCGGCATAAGCGATCAGCGGCAGGTCGGTCAACTCGAAGGACGCGATCTTGTAGGCCGGGGCGTCCAGGCCGCGCAGCAGGTCCACCGCGCTTTCGTCGAAGGGGCTGGAAAAGATGGCGATGCCCAATTGGCGGGCCAGGGCGAACAATTCGCCGTGCCATCCGAAGGGCGTGTGGGCCTCGGCATAAAGGTCGTAAAGCTTGTAGCCGTCCCACAGCCCGCCCTTGATCAGAAAATCGTCGCGGTCGCAGTCGATGGTCATGGTGTCGGCGGTGTAGGTCTGCAATTTCACCGCATGGGCGCCGGCGGCGGCGGCGGCGCGGATGCTGTCCTTGGCCCGCTCCAGCGACCCATTGTGGTTGGCCGACAATTCGGCGATCACGTAAGGGGGGTGGCCGGGGCCGATGGTCCGGCCGTCGATGGAAAAAACCGCGTTCATGCCCGTGGGTCCCGATCTGCCTGCAAGCATCCGAATCTAGCGCCGCAATGCTTGCCACATGATGAAGGCTGCGGCTAAGTATGCGGCACAGTCATTCCAGGAGAACAAGCATGGCCGCCACCGCCAAGATTCTGCTGCTGGGTTCGGGCGAGCTGGGCCGCGAATTCGTCATTTCGGCCAAGCGTCTTGGCGCCCACGTGGTGGCTTGCGATGCTTACGCCGGGGCGCCGGCCATGCAGGTGGCGGATCAGGCGGAGGTGTTCTCCATGCTGGACGGGGCTGCCCTGGGTGCGGCCATCGACAAGCACCAGCCCGACTTCATCGTCCCCGAGGTGGAAGCCATCCGCACCGAAGTGCTGAAGGATTACGAGGACAAGGGCATGAACGTCGTCCCCTCGGCACGGGCCACCATCCAGACCATGAACCGCGACCGCATCCGCGAGGTGGCGGCGGCCGAACTGGGCCTGTTGACCTCGCAATACCTGTACGCCGAAAGCTTGGCCGAAATGCGCGACGCGGTGGCCCAGGTGGGCATTCCTTGCTTGGTCAAGCCGGTGATGTCGTCGTCGGGCAAGGGCCAAAGCACGGTGACGACGGCCGACGCAATCGATGCCGCCTGGGACTACGCGGTGGCCGGCATGCGCGGCGACCGCAGCCGGGTCATCGTCGAAGCCTTCGTCGATTTTGATTATGAAATCACCCTGTTGACCATCCGCACCCGCCAGGGCGTGGTGTTCTGCGACCCCATCGGCCATCGCCAGGAACGCGGCGACTATCAGGAAAGCTGGCAGCCCACCCCGATGACGCCAGCCGCGGTGGCCGAAGCCCAGCGCATGGCCAAGGCGGTGGTGGACAATCTGGGCGGCTATGGCCTGTTCGGCGTCGAATTCTTCGTCAAGGGCGACAAAGTCATCTTCTCGGAATTGTCGCCGCGCCCGCACGACACCGGCATGGTGACGCTGATTTCCCAGAACCTGACCGAATTCGACCTGCATGCGCGGGCCATCCTGGGCCTGCCCATTCCCGCCATCGAACAGCTTGGCCCCAGCGCCAGCGCCGTGGTGCTGGCTGACCGTGACAGCACCGACTTCACCGTCACCGGTCTGGCCGAGGCTTTGGTGCCGGAAGCCCCCGGCATCGCCCTTGATCTGCGCATCTTCAACAAGCCCACCACCCGGCCCTATCGCCGCATGGGGGTGACCCTGGCCAAGGCCGTCGACGTGGAAACGGCGCGTGACGCGGCCCGCAAGGCGGCGGCCAAGATCCGCCTGAACTATGGGAAGTGACCCCATGAACACGCTTTTCGGCATCAAGGCTTGCGACACCATGAAGAAGGCGTTCACCTGGCTGGACGGCCAGGGTGTCGCCTATCAATTCCACGATTTCAAGAAGCTGGGGGTGACCCGCGATTGCTTGGAAAAGTGGTGCGACGCCTGTGGCTGGGAAAAGGTGATCAACCGCGCCGGCACCAGCTTCAGGAAGCTGCCCGACGAAGCCAAGCAGGATTTGGACCGGGACAAGGCCATCACCCTGATGATGGCCAACCCGTCTTTGGTCAAGCGCCCGGTGCTGGAGCATGCCGGCGGCGTCGAGATCGGCTTCAAGCCCGAACGCTACAGCCAGTTGTTCTCCGGGTAATCCACCGGCACCGCCAGGCTGGCCAGACGTTCGACCCGTTCCTCGGTGGACGGATGGGTGCGCAATACCGACGGCTGGTCGGAAAGACGTCGTGGGCGCAGCACCCGGCCCCAGAAGCTCCAAGCCGGGGCCTCCATCTTGCGAAGCGCCGAGATCAGCCCCAGCGGGTCGCCGGTCAGGCGGGCGGCGTCCAAATCGGCATCGAACTCGCGGGTGCGTGACAGCGCCAGTTGCAAAAGCGTCGACAGGCTGGGCGAGGCCATCAGCAACAGAACCAGCGGCAAGGGGACGCTGGCCTGGCCGCTCAGCAGCAGGGGCAGGGACACGATCAGCAGCAAGATTCCCAGCCACGCCATCAGCCGGGTCAGCCGGCTGGTCAGGTCGGCCAGCCCCATGATGCGGATGTCGCCGTTGCGGATATGGCTGATTTCGTGGGCCAGCACGCCGGCCAATTCACGGGGGCCGAGCCGCGCCAGCAAGCCTTCGGTGACGGCGATGGCGGCCTGGTGGCGGTTGCCCACGGCGAAGGCGTTGGGGACGGGGGTGACGACGATATGGGGAACCGGCACGCTGTCGAGTCCGGCCCGCCCCGCCAGGATTTCCAGGATGCGGTAAAGCTGGGGGGCCTGCCACGGGGCC